>RGZZ01000062.1 GCA_010028905.1 Pseudomonadota bacterium
TCCGACGTGGCGATCGCGGCATTGCCCAGCGCGTTGATGCGTGCCGTAAGCTCCGGCGGCATGCCCGCTGGACCGAACAGCCCGTGCCAGATCGCCACATCAAAGCCCGGGACGGCGGAGGCGATGGGCGGGATTTCCGGCATGGCGGGAGAGGTGCGCGCGGTGGTGATGGCGAGGCGAAGACCAGCGAACGACCCCGGCCCGACAGCTACCGCGATGCGGCCCAGCGCAGACGCTTCGATGCGGGCCTCTTCGAGGAGAGACATGACCATGGGGAAGAGCACCCGCAGCTGCTCTCCCGGCCGGCTCGCCGTGCGCTCGAGCACGCCGTCGGCCGTGGCGAGCGCGACGCTGCAGACCTCACTCGAGCACTCGAGTGCGAGCACCGGCTTCACGAGGGTTCCAGGCGCGCGAGCATGCGCGCGTGCACGGGGCCGGTAGCCTCGACCGTGATGCTGCGGCGGTCGTCTCCCGCGTGCGCGAGAACCACCTCGATGCGATCGGGGGGAAGGGCATCAGCGATGCGTGAAGCCCATTCGACCACACATAAACCGTCTCCCCAGAGATATTCATCGGCGTCGAGATCGTCGAGCTGATGGCTTCCCTCAAGACGATAGGCGTCGAAGTGGTAGATGGGCAGTCGCCCCTTGTAGACGCGCATGAGCACAAAGGTGGGGCTGGCCACGGGCTCGAGCGCACCGAGCTCCCCCGCAAGCCCCTGGGTGAACGTGGTCTTGCCCGCACCGAGGTCGCCCTCGAGTGCGATGACCGTTCCCGGTTCCACCACCCGCGCAAGCGACCGTGCAAGCGCCTGCGTCTCGGCGGCTGATGCGGTGACGACGTGCATGTCAGCCTTCCGTGCCTCGAGAGACGATCTTCCCCACATCGGGGAGAGGCATCTCCATCGTGGCTGCAGTGTGCCCTTCGACATGGAGATGCTCGAGATCTCCCAGCGGTGTGGCACAGATCTCGCGTCCCCTTCGGTTCAGCGCCGCGAGCAGAAGGTTGCGCTCCGATGAAGAGGCCAGGGCAATGAACACCTGCGTCGACCCGGAGAGCGTCACGACCCAATCGCACGCGCGCTGCTGCCACGCCTCCGGCAGCCCCTGCAACGGGCCGTCGAGAAATGCCGGCAAGACCCCGGGTCCCCCCTGACGAGCGCGGGTCCCCTCGAGCAGCAGCGCGATCAGGCGCGAAGACGTGGCGCCCAGCCCCGTGGGCGGCTGCCAGGGATCTTCGGAACGCTCGCGGACCTCGACGGCAAGACGCCGCTGCGTCTCGCGCACGCGCATCTCAAGCGAGGTCGACGTGATCTCAGCCCAGGCCTCTGCCAGCGCGTCTTCGAACGAGGTCGATGTGAGGCTGCGCGGGGCCGCGGGAAGCGTGGAGCTCCCCGCCTCGGTCATGCCCACCTGTTCGAGCGCGGCAACCTCGCCGAGCAATCGCGCGTGTGCGTCGTGGGCCAGCCGTGCCTTCTCCTGGAGCACCTCAACGCTCTCCACGTCTTCTCCAGCAGCCGCATCGGGCCCGTGCGCATCGGCAAACCGCTCGACCGTGGCACGTGCCTCGTCGAGCTGCTGGCGAACCACTGCTTCGTCGACCCCGCGAAGGACAGCGCCGATCTTCTCCTCTGTGAGCGCAACGCGCGCCTGCAGGCGCTCGAGCTCCCGCCTTCCGAGAACCGCCGACTGCACCTCTGATTCTGACGTCACCCCCATCTGTGCCAGTGCTCGCTCGTGCTCCTCACGATGCAGCGCCTCGGCCTGCACGAGCGCTGCCCTGCGCGCCTGCCCCTCGGCCAGGCGCGCATCGATGTCGTCACGTTCCTTGCACAGCGCGCCAACGTCGCGCCAACGCTCGAGGAACGTCTCCACCGCGGCGGAGGTGACGCGCTCTCCCGACGCAAGAGCGCCGCAGCGCACGAGAACCTGGGCAGCGTGCTCACCATCGGTCTCCGGCACGACTCCGGCCTCGGCCAGATCGCGCTCGAGCACCGCGCGATAAGACCGCACGGTCTCCACATCACGCTGCAGCGCCTGCAGCTCTCGGTGCAGGGTGCGCACCTCGAGCACGGTGTGGACACCCACCGCCTCGACCGTCTTGCGCAGGGCCAAGCGAGCCGCCTCGATGGTCGTCTGCAAGACCGACATCTCACGCTCGACCCGCGCGATCTCGTGGGTGGCGATCTTCAGGCGCCCCCCTTCGATGAGCATCTTGATCAGCATGGGCAGGCCGGCCAGCATCACGAGACCGCCAACGCCCACGAGCGACTCACTCGGAAGCCACAGGTGGAGGCCGAGAATCATGGCCCCCGTGACGAGGAACGACACCCCGAAGAGCATCCACCGTCGAACCAGACCCGCCGCCTCCGCACGAGCCGCGATGTGACGAGCCTGCTCGGCGGTCTTGGCGTCGAGCTGCTCGGTTCTGGCCAGATCTCGCTCCTGATCGGCCAGAGCGATCTCGAACAGCTCGTGGTCGTCGACGTGCGCGAAGCGCTGGGCCACCTCGGCAAGGCGCTGCTCGACCTCGGCCTGCTTCTGACGAAACCCTTCGAGGTCGCGCTGCTTCCCCTCGAGCCCGGCAGCCGCACCGGCGCCCTTTGCCTTGAAGGCACGCACGGCGTCGACGTCTCGCTCGGAGATCGACAGGAAGGCGCTGCCTCCCGCAAGACGATCCTCGATCTCACCGCGCCTGGCCTTCTCGCGACCGTGTGCAGCGTCGAGCTCGGCGATCTCGTTGCCGCTCGCGCGCATCCGCTCACCCGCGCGAATGACGCCATCTCGAGCATCGCGATCGATGTTTGCCCAGGCCGCGTTCCGATCGACCTCGGCACGAAGCCCATCGAGCTCGGCGCGCAGGTCGCGTGCCTCCTGGAGGCGACCACCCAGCACCTCAACGACAGCGCACGCATGGCGATGCGCGTGCAACGCTGCCTCATGACGCGCCTCGGCTTCGCGTCGCCGCGCGCTCTCGAGGGCTGTCGCCGCCCCGGACGACGCCACCTCGACCTCACGATCGTCTGTCTCGAGATGCAGCCCCGCAAGTCCCGGACCAGGAGCGCGAGGGTCGGAGACCGCCAGCTCCGCGCCCGCCCGATCGTCACGCACGCGCGTCGTCCCGTCTGCCAGATCGCGCATCAGCGTGTAGCGCATGGGGCCCACCGAATAGGTCACACGGGCCACGAAGGGGCTGCCGCCGCGTGGACGCGCGAGCTCGCCGTGCGGGCCGCCGTCGTCGCAATGCCACTGGCCCGGCCCGAGAAGAGCGTCGCGCAGGCAGTTCAGCACACTCGTCTTGCCGCACCCCGGAGGACCGTGGAAGAGGTTGAGGCCGCGCGAGGGGACGACGCGCAGGTCGGCCAGACGGCCGTAGCCGCGAATGACGAGATCATCGATGTGCATGAAGACCGGAGCCGCTGTCTTTCACTGGAATGGTCTGAAATTCCAGAAGTGCGCGAGAGGCTCCTCTGTGCGCAGAAGAGACGAGCGCGCCTCGCCGCGTGAGGCGGTCAGCGGTGCCGCGCGTCGATGGCGGCCGCAGCCGCGACAGCGCGCGCGCGAGCCGACGGGTCCGGATCGGTCGCGCCCAGGCGCTGGAGAACGATGCAGGCGCGGGCATCTCCCACCTGCGCCAGTGCGTCGCAGGCCGCGCCGCGCACCTGCGGATCGGCGTCTCGGAGGATGGCCAGCAGCAGGGCGCGGGTTGCCGGGTCGCTCAGCCGCGCCAGCGCGCCGATGGCTTCCAGCCGCACCGCCTTCGAGACCTCGGCGGGCGCGATCTCGAGCAGGACGCCTCGCGCGCGACTGTCATCGCCCCCCACGGCAAGCGCCACCGCCGCGGCGAGCTGCATCTGCGGATCCGGATCGCCGAGGAACGGGCGCAACGCAATCATCAGGTCGCTCGCGTGGGCGGGGTCGAGCTCTGACAGAACCAGGCCCGCCTGACGGGTGACGCGCAGCCGGTGGGGCCCCGCCAGGCCATCGATAAGCGTGCGCATCGGTGCGTCTGCGCCGAGGCGAATGGCACGCGCGATCAGCGCGGCGCTGGCTTCATCGGGCGCTTCCTCGGCCAGGCGCAGAAGCACCGTCTCGAAACCCACAACGGCGTCGCCGGCGCGCGCCCTGAACGCAGGGTCATCAAGGGCGCGAAGTCCGATCGCGGAAGAGCGCCGCACCTCAACGTCTGCGTCGAGCACACCGCTCGCAAGTGCCTCGAGCGCTTCCCGGGTCGGCACGCCATACAACGCCTCGATCTCGGCGCTCAAGAGGCGAGCGCCTCCTCGAGGTGCGCGCGAAGATTCGCCAGGGCCAGGGCAGAGAAGCGATTCGCCACCCAGTCGAGCCGCTGGAACGCATCGAGCTCCGCACGTACCCCGTCGCTCCCCTTCAGGTCGGCGAGAAAGCGCAGGTTCGCGCAGCTGTCGAGGGTGTTGAACCAGGTCACGGTCTGGGGACGCGAGGCCACCTCCGGGAACCCGATGCGCAGGCCGCTGCCCAACAGGTTGTAGGCCGCCTCGAGGTCCCACTCATAGCGCCTCGCGCGCGCCCCGCGCAGGACGACCGCCGCCGCCTCGGGACCCAGCACAAACACCCCGGGCTGCAGATCGCGCTGCCCATCGTGCGGACGTCCCGCGGCGCGCGCCAAGACCCAGGCCTCGAAGGCCTCGGCGAGCACGCGATCGATGCCCCCCTCGTCTTCGAGCGGGAGATGGATGAGCGTGCGCTGAGGAATCGCGGCATGCCAGTCGGAGCGCTCGACCTCGGCGAGCATGTCTGCGATTGCGTGCGGCGCGTGCTGCCCATCGGCGTCGACGAGCACGCACCAGGGGGCACCGGTGAGCGCCGCCTCCTGCAGTGCGGCCGTGCGCGCAACCCCGAACCCGCGCCGCCGAGGCGAGAAGGAGAGCAGGTCGACATGGGTGGCCAGACGCGCGAGATCGTGGAGCCCTTCCCACTCGTCGACCACGAGCGCGAGCGCGCACCCCACGCGGGTCTGCGCGCCTGGCGGGTGGTGCAGCGGCGCGAAGGCCTGACGGCAGTCGTCGAGAAATCGCGACAGCGGGTCTTGCGGCAGGCGGTACGACATGGCCGACACCGCGGCCCGTACGGGAAGATCTTCGAGGCGCACGTTCAGTCGAGCGCGTCGCGCAGCGCCTTGCCCGCCGTGAACACGGTGATGCGCCGATCATCGATGTGTATCTTCTGGCCGGTGCGCGGATTGCGTCCCTCGCGCCCCTTGCGCTCGCGCACCTCGAAGCTGCCGAAGGGGATGAGCTGCACCTTCTCCCCCTCCTGAAGCGCGAGACGGATCTCATCGAGAACGGCTTCCACGCACTCGGCCGCTTCCTTGCGGCGTCTGTTCAGACGATTGGCAACCCTCTCCACGAACTCTGCCTTCGTCAAGACAGCCCTCCTCCTGCCGCCGTGCGCCTGGATTGCCGGCGAGCGTTCCTCTGCGTTGTCATCGGAACGTTCCCATCCACCGCCTCACATCCCTTCGGCCCCGACTGACAGGGAGAGGCGAGGGCCACCGAGAATCGGCCCGTCGGAGGAGGACGAAGCACGATGGCGCCCCCCATCCCGTTCACCCAGAACTACGAAGATCTGTCGACCGATCGCGGGTTCCAGTTCAAGTTCTACTGCGACCGATGCCACAACGGCTACATGTCGGCGTTCCAGTACAACGTCACGGGCATGGCAGGCGATTTCATGCGCGCGGCCGGCAACTTCCTCGGCGACGTGTTCGGGCGCGCGGCCGATTCCGCCTATGACATCCAGCGAGCCGTGGGAGGCGCCGCCCACGACAAGGCCCTGCGCGCCGCGGTCGAGGAGATCTCGCCGCTGTTCCACCAGTGTCCGCGATGCGGGCAGTGGGTATGCGGCCAGGTCTGCCTGAATGCGCAGAGCAAGCTCTGTGCCGAGTGCACGCCAAAGATCGAGCACGAGATCCCGGCCATCGAGAGCGAGGGCACCATCCTCCAGCTGCGCCGCCAGGCCTATACCGATGCCGTCGATCTGAAAGGTGGGGTCGAGCTGAAGTCGGCCGTGGAAGGCACGACCTGCACCGGCTGCAAGAAGCACGTGGCGCCCGACCAGAAGTTCTGCGTCGAGTGCGGCACGCCCGTTGTTCGCGCCAGCCGCTTCTGCCCGCAGTGCGGGGTGCAGTCCAAGCCCAACACGAAGTTCTGCGGAGACTGCGGCGCACCGCTGTAGCGAGACCGAAAGCTCAGCGGCGCGACTCGAAGACGAGGTGTCCGGCTTCCGGCAGAATGAGACGCGACAGGGCCAACGAGACCGCCTTCGGTGATCCGGGCAAAGCGAACACCGCTCGCCCTCGATACAGCCCGGCCGTGGCGCGGCTGAGCATGGCCGCTGCGCCCACCTGCTCGAACGACAGCATGCGAAAGATCTCGCCGAACCCGGGCATGGGCTTCTCGATCAGCGCAGACACGGCCTCGAACGTGCCGTCACGCGACGAGAGGCCGGTTCCGCCGCTGAGCACCACGATCTGCACGTCATCGCGCGAGACCGCCGCCGCGATGGCCTCGACCACGCGTGCCGGTTCGTCCAGCACGATGCAGTGCGCCACGCAGTCGTGGCCGGCCTGCGCGATGAGATCACGCATGCAGGCGCCGCTCACATCATCATCTGCGGTTCGGGTATCGCTCACCGTAACGGTGAAGAACCCCACCCGACGCGGAGCAGCCTGCTTGTGGGAGAGATCGGTGCGCCCATCGCTCACAGCAGCGTCACCTCCACCTCTTCGCCCGCGGCGCGACCCGAGACGCCCACGGGAATCGTGACAAACCCGTCTGCCCGCGACATCGACGTGATGGCACCGGACTCCTTGAAGGCAGCCGCCGCCTCGCCCTCACACAGACGCACCGTGTAGAGATGGTGCTTGTCGGCCATGCTGGCAATGCCATCTGTGAGCCGGGCGCGCACCGTGGTCTTTCGAGACGGTGGGCGACGGGCGATGCGATCGATGGCGGGGGCGAGGAACCAGTACCCGTTCGACAGGCACGAGGTGGGGTACCCCGGCATTCCCACGACGGGGCACCCCTGAATCCGCGCCAGCATGGTGGGCTTTCCGGGCTTGATGGCAATGCCGTGGAAGAGGATGTCCCCGAGATGGGCGAACGCGTCCTGCAGCACATCCTTCTCGCCCACCGAGCTTCCACCGCTGAGCACCACCATGTCGCAGTGCAGGCCAGCGCGGATGCGCGATTCGATCACCGCCACGTCATCTATGGCGTGCTCGAGCATCTCGACCTCGCACCCCAGCGACGTGAAGAGCGCGTGCAAGGCGTAGGAGTTCACATCGTAGATCTGCCCAGGCGCCACGGGACCGCCGGGCGGCACGATCTCGTTCCCCGTCGCGCCCACGGCGATGCGAGGCCGTCGATAGACCCGCGCGCTGCAGCGCCCCACGGCGGCCAGCGCGCCCACACGCGCGGGCGTGAGCAGCGTGCCCGCGGCCAGAACCTGCTCTCCCGCGCAGATGTCAGACCCGCGACGGGTGATGTGCTGCCCGGGGCGCACGGCGTGAAGCACCTCGATGCGCTCAGCGCCGTGCGGTCCGGCACGGGTGGTCTGCTCCACCATGACCACGGCGTCGGCCCCCGGTGGAACGGGCGCGCCGGTTGCGATCTCGCTGCACGTTCCCGAAACGACCTCACACACGCCAGGCGCGCCGGCGTAGAGGTACTCGATGCAATCGAGCGCAGCGGGCACCTGCGTGGCATCGGCTGCCCGCAGGGCAAACCCGTCCATGGCGGCGCGATCGAAGGGCGGCACGTCGTGCGGCGATGTCACCGATTCGGCCAGCACGCGCCCCACGGCCTCGGTGAGACGCACCTCCTCCGTCTCCTCGACCGGATGCACGGCATCGAGCAGAATCGAGAGCGCCTCCTCGACAGGAAGCAGCACGGTCAACGGTCGCATCAGCTCAGGCTCCTCGGAACGAGATGAGCGCGGGCCGCCGCCGCACGCAGTGAGAAGGGCATGCAACCTCGGCGTCACGCTTCATGGGGGGTGCGCTGTTCGCATCCCGACCCGCCGTCCCCTGCGCGCCATCGGATGGGCGGCAGGGAGGAAGGCGAGACGGTCCGTACATTCCCGCATGAATCGCACCGAGTCGCTCCCCCAGGCTCCCCACCGCCCCTCGTGGGACGCGCTCGAGCGCGTCGCGAGAACCGCGCGCACGAACCGCGAGCGCCTGATCGAGATCTTGCAAGGCTTTCGCGATGGCGGGCTGATGGTGGCCTACAGCGGTGGTGTCGACAGCACATACCTGTTGCACGAAGCGGCGCAGGTCCTCGGTGATCGTGTGGTTGCGGCAACCGCCCTCTCTGAGAGCCTCGCCTCCGACGAGCACCAGCGCGCCCTCGCCCTGGCCCAGCGCATGGGGGTGCGCCTCGCAGAGGTGGAGACCCAGGAGATCGACAACCCGGACTACCGCCGCAACGCCCCCAACCGATGCTTCTTCTGCAAGCAGGAGCTGTTCACGCGGCTGGCCCCCCTGGCGGAGGAGCTGGGCATCGCCACCATCGCCTACGGAGCCATCATCGATGATCTGGGCGATCACCGCCCCGGCGCTGCGGCCGCCACCGCCCACCGCGTGCGCGCGCCCTTGCAGGAGGCGGGACTGTCGAAGGACGAGATCCGCTACCTGAGCCGTGAGGCCGATCTCCCGACGTGGAACCAGCCCTCCCAGGCCTGTCTGTCATCGCGCGTGGCCTATGGCCAGTCGATCGAACCAGAGTGGCTGCGCGCCATCGAAGACGCGGAGCGGTTCATTCGCGGCTTCGGTCTGCATCAGGTGCGCGTTCGCCACCACGGGGTCACCGCGCGCATCGAGGTCGACGCGGAGAACGTGGCGTTCCTTGCCTCGCCGGAGGTGCGCGGGCCCATCGTCGAACGTCTGAAGGCGCTGGGCTACGTGTACGTGACCCTCGACCTGGCAGGGTTTCGAAGCGGCAGCATGAATCTCGCTTCCCCCCCCTCGCCGCGCGCCGAAGACTGACGCGGCGCATCCAACACACCCGCGCTGCCGCAATGCGGCGGCATGAAAGTGAGCCCCTCCCGTGGATCGACATCGGCTGCATCGCCTTCTCGAAGAGGTGCGCGATGGTCGCACGACCGTTGACGGCGCGCTCGGCCAGCTCTCGCGCATGCCCTACGACGACCTCGATTTCGCGCGCATCGACACGCACCGCGCCCTGCGCAAGGGCTTTCCGGAAGTGGTGCTCTGCCAGTGGAAGACCCCACAGCAGACCGCGGAGATCCTCGCGCGCATGGTCAGCCACCATGATCGTGTGCTGGCCACGCGGGCCTCGCACGAGACCTTCGAGCACGTGCGTCAGCGGCTGCCGCAGGCACGGTACGAGGAAGCCGCCCGCATCATCACCATCGGCGAGCCTCCGCCCATCGTGGGAACCCGCCCAGTCGTCGTCGCCACGGGCGGCACCTCCGACCTGCCCGTTGCCGAAGAGGCTGCCGTCACGGCGCGCTGGACCGGTTGCGCTGTAGAGCGCCTCTACGATGTCGGCGTGGCCGGACTGCACCGCACGCTTCTCCATCTCGACCTGCTCGAACAGGCCAGGGTGGTCATCGCCGTGGCGGGAATGGAAGGAGCGCTGCCCACTGTGCTGGCCGGGCTCCTGTCGTGCCCGGTGGTGGCTGTTCCCACCAACATCGGCTACGGCGCGCACTTCTCCGGGCTGGCCCCGCTGCTGACCATGCTCAACACCTGCGCCAGCGGCGTGGCGGTGGTGAACATCGACAACGGCTTCGGTGCCGCCATGTTCGCCGCCACCATCGTGCACGGCGACCGAGGCGACGCCGCATGAGCACAGCACGCATCGAGTGCGTTGGCGGGGCGAGCGGCAACATGCTGCTGGGCGCCCTCATCGACGCGGGCCTCGAGATCACGCCCCTCGAGCAGGCGCTGCGGCGTCTCCCCCTCCCCGCGTTCGACCTGGCCGTCGAACAGGTCGTGCGGCGCGGCGTACGCGCGGTGCACGTCGAAGTTCGCGCCCCGGAAGAGCGCGACGCGCGCCACCTGCCGGACATCACGGCCATCATCGCGCAGGCGGCGCTCCCCTCCGAGGTCATACACCGTGCCATCGCGGTCTTCGAGCGCCTGGCCGACGCCGAGGCCCGGGTCCACGGAATCAGCCGCGACGAGGTGCACTTCCACGAGGTCGGCGCGGTCGACGCCATCGTCGATGTGGTGGGCGTGGTGCTGGGCCTGTCGATGCTGGGCGTCGAAGCCATCGGGGTCTCTCCCCTGCCCGTCGGCACCGGGAGCATCCGCTGCGAACACGGAGAGATGCCCAATCCCGCGCCGGCCACCGCCGAGCTGCTGCGCGGCTGGCCGCTGCGCTTCACCGACATCCCCGGCGAGCTGGTCACGCCGACCGGCGCGGCGCTTCTCACCACGCTGGGGCGCTTCGACCTGCCCCACGCCACCGAAACGGTCGAGCGCATCGGCTACGGCGCAGGCACGCGCGACAGCGACCACGTGGCCAACGTGCTTCGTCTCATCATCACGAGCGACGCGGGCGGTGGGCGCAGCGACAGCGTGGTGCGACTCGAGGCGTGCATCGACGACATGAATCCGCAGATCTTCGGGCACGTCACCGATCGCCTGTTCGAGGAAGGCGCGCTCGACGTGTTCATCACCCCCGTGCTCATGAAGAAGGGGCGTCCGGCGAACCAGATCACGGCGCTGAGCCCGCCCGGCCTCGAAGAGCGGCTGCTGGCCGTGCTCTTCGAAGAGACCACGACCATCGGTGTTCGCGTTCAGCCGGTCGAGCGACGTCTGCTTCCACGTGAGCAGGTGTGCCTGCAGACCTCACTGGGCGAGGTGCGGTTCAAGATCGCGGGCGCGGAGAGCCGTGCGCGTCCGGAGTACGATGACTGCCGCCGCATCGCGCGCGAGCGAGGGATTCCGCTCATCGACGTGATGGAGCGGGTGCGCACCGAGGGAGAAGCTGCGCTCAGAGCGAGAGCGCGGGAGAACTGACGCGCGCCAGGTCGCCCCGCCTCATGCGTGCCTCACGCGGCCCGGCTCATGCCGACGCGCAGCGCAAGAACCGCAGTGCGCGGGATTCGAGCAGGCGATCGAGACCATCGCTGCACCGGCCGATGTAGAGCTGACCGCGGCGAGACCGGAACCGCTCGTGCGCCGCCACGATGGTCGAGATGGCGCGGGTGTCGAGGGATTTCACCTCCTCGAGATCGATCTCCACCCGCAGCGCGCGCGCGGCCAGGAGGTCGTCGAGACATCGCCGCAGCTTCGGGAGAGAAGCGCGACACAGCAGCCGCGTGCAGTCGCGATCAGAGACGATATCGACCTGAAACAATGAGCCATCCAAGATGAGACTGCCCCTTTGTGAGCGATGTGTGTCTGCATGATTCCCCCACGACCCCCTCTGCTCAACAGGCCAACACCCCGGCAGACCAGGGCGGGGCGCTGGGCGGAGGTACCGGCACAGCAGAGAGACCAGCGCCGAAACCCCGAGATCAGTCGGCCAGCCCGAGACGAGCCGCCAGGAGCGCAGCCCGCGTGCGATCCGGGACGGCGAGCTTGCCCACGACGCTCTGCACGTACTTCTTCACCGTCACCTCAGCCAGGTGGAGCTCCTCGGAGATGGCGCGGTTCTGCGCCCCTCTGGCGAGCAGACGAAGCACCTCCAGCTCACGGGGCGTGAGCTGCGAGGTGACGAGATCGAGCGTTGGATCAGAAGTGCGTCGCGTCACGACCTCGGCACCGCGCATGACCCCTTCGAGCAGGCGCGGATGAACCAGGTTTCCCCCCAGCGCGGCCGCTCGCACGGCCACCCCCAGCAGGCCGTGAGGCGCGTCCTTGAGCAGGTAGCCGCTTGCCCCGGCCCGCATGGCGTCGATGAAGTACACCTCGCTGTCGTGCGTGGTGAGAATCACCACACCGATCTGGGGGTGCCGCGCCTTCAGCTCGCGAAGGACCTCGAGCCCGCCCACGTCAGGAAGCTGGATGTCGAGCAGGACCACGTCCGGAACGAGACGAGCTGCCAGCTCGAGCGCCTGCAGACCGCTGGCAGCCTCCCCGACGAGCTCGAGGCCCGGCTCGGCCTGGAGAACGGTTCGAAGGCCCTCGCGAACAACGGGATGATCGTCGACGAGCGCAACGCGAATAGCCGAGTTCAGATTGATCAAGTTCAGGATGCTCCGTGGAAGTAAGAGACGGGACGACTACGGCACCTTGCGGGGCCTATGGAGAGTGTTCCCCAAATGCATCACGCTCAAACTGGTTTCCTCGAATGAGAAACCCCGAAACAAACATCCTCCCGTCGAGCAACAAAACAATCCTTATGAAGTAAACAGCCAATCCATCAGGATTAGTTCGAAGGGTCGCTCCCCGTCTCCACAAGACGCCCCAGGCGCTGCCGCGCCTCGAGGTCATCGGGGACCCGCTCGAGATATGCGTTCCAGTGAGCGGCACTGGCTGCCGCGTCTCCCACGGTCTCGCAGAGCTCAGCCAGACGGCGACGCGCCACCGCAAGGGTCGAATCGATCTCGAGGGCTCTCTCGTAATGGCGCCTCGCATTCTCGTGATCCCGCTGGTCGGCGCAAAGCGAGGCCAGGTTGTAGTGCGCCCAGGCCTCATTGGGATCGAGCTCCGCAGCGCGCTGGAAGTACTCGAGGGCACGATCCCAGCGGCCTTTGCGACGCAGCTGATGCCCCACCCCGATGTAGGCCTGGGCCATGTCCGGCTGCACCTCGATGGCCTTCTGATAGTGCGCCAGCGCTTCATCGGTCTGGGCGCGCTCGGCGTAGGCCGAGGCCAGATGCAGCTGGGCGTCGGCGTTGGCGCTGTCGATCTCGACGGCTTCGCGCAGGAGGCGCAGAGAGGCATCGTGCTCTCCACGGCGCGCCTGAACGAGCCCAGCCCCCAGGAAGACCGTGACGTCGTTGGGCGCGATCTGCATGGCTTTGCGGTAGGCCTCGAAAGCGCCATCGAGATCGCCCGTGGCAAGGCGCAGCACCGCCACGTTCCGCAGCACGTCGACATCGAACGGGTCGAGCGCGAGGGCGCTCTCGTAGCACGCCTGCGCCTTGTCGTACTCCCCCTTCTCGAACCACGCCACGCCGAGGTTGTTGTGGGCGAGCACGTACTCCGGATTGGCCTCGATGGCCTTGGCATACAGCGCCAGCGCCTCCTCGCCTTGTCCCCATTCCGAGAGGATGAGCGCGAGGTTGTTGGACGCAGCCACATGCTGGGGATCGAGCTGCAGGGCGCGCTGGTAGTGCGAGATGGCGCGCCGCACATCTCCCGCCTTGCGCCAGGCGACGCCGAGGTTGAACTGGATGTCGGCGCTCTCCGGCAGCAGCGCCTGCGCCTTGTCGTATGCGACCACCGCTCGCGCGGGCTCGCCCTTCTGCTCCCACGCGCCGCCGAGACCTACCCAGGCGCGGGTCATCGACGGGTCGACGACGGTGGCGCGCTCGTAGTGGAAGATGGCGTCGGCCAGCTCGCCCCGCTGCTGGAAGATGGCCCCGAGGGCGGCGTGCGTGGCGGCATCGTCGGTCTGATCGCGAAGCGCAGCGCGGAAGTGCTCGAGAGCGGTGTCGAGCTCGCCTTTGGTGTACCAGGCCTCGCCGAGAAACCGATGCGCCCACTTGTTTCCCTCTGGATCAAGCTGCAGGGCCAGCGAGAAGTAGCCGATGGCCTTGTCGAGGTCGCCCTCGCCCCGAAACCACATGCCCAGCTCGTGACACAGCCAGCCGAAGCGAGCATCGCACTGCACGGCCTTCTCGTAGCAGGCGACGGCCTGCGGGGTCTCTCCCCTGCGGTCGTGTATCTGGCCCTTGCCGTAGTGGGCGATGGCCTGACGCTCATCGACCGCGATGACGGCCTCGAACAGCGCAAGCACCTCGTCATCGCGCTGCTGGGCCTCGAACATCTCGGCGAGCATGAGATAGGCCGGGATGTACGCGGGGTCGACCTCGATGGTGGAGCGAAGGGCTTTCTCGGCCCCTTCGAGGTTCCCCGCGTCGGCACGCAGGTTGGCCAGGTTGAACCAGGCCTTGGTGAACGCCGGATCGCAGCGCAGCGCGGACTCGAGATGATCGGCGGCGGCCGCCGCGTCACCCCGCTCCATGGCGGTGACACCCAGGTTGAACCAGGCTTCCGCGTAGTCCGGGTCGAGGGAGACGGCCTTCTCGAAGCACGCGCGCGCTCGGTCGGTATCTCGCTTGCGCCCGTAGGCGGTACCGAGATCGCACCATCCCACGGCAAAGGAGGGGTCGGCGCCCACCGCGCGCTCGAGATGCTCGATGGACTTGTCGAGATCGCCCTGACCATCGTAGAGCAGCGCCGTGTGATAGGAGACCAGGGCGTCTTCGGGCTCGAGCTCGCCCGCCTTCTCGAGATAGTAGACCGCCGTGTCAGGCTTGCCCAGACGGGCCCACAGATGGCCGAGCTGCACCAGCACGGCGGCTTCTCCGGGAAGCAGCTCGAATGCCCGCTCGAGAACCTCGACGGCGCGACGCGTCTGCTGCAAGCGCTCGAGCGCGGTGGCCAGGTTCAGATGCGCCTCGACATGACGAGGGTGCACCTCGATCTCGCGCTCGTACGATGCGACAGCCGCGCGCAGATCTTCTCTTCGCGTGTGAACGATGCCGATGTTGAAGTGAAGCCACGGCATCGACGAACGTCGCTGGGTCGCCTCGGCGTAGGCTTCGAGAGCGCCATCGAGATCGCCCTTGCGATTGAGCAGAACCCCCAGGTTGAACCAGTTCGACGCACTCTCTGGGTCGAGGGAGAGCGACCTGCGATAGTGCCCCACAGACGCCTCGACATCGCCCCGTCGGTCAGCGGCCAGGCCCAGCTGCGTGTGCGCGCGCGGTTCGTTCGGGTCGAGCGCGGCCGCACGCTCGAGCGCCTCGACCGCTTCATCGACGCTCCCTTGTGCCAGGAGACAGGTACCGAGCTCGAGATGCACCGAGGCCATGTCCGGATCGATCTCGAGCGCGCGACGAAAAAGGGCCACGGCCCCTTCCACGTCACCCGAGCGCTCGCGGGAGACGGCTGCGCCGAAGGCCGCATTGATGCTCGAGGGGTCGAGCGCGAGCGCGCGCTCGAGATACTCAGCCGCGTGGGTGAAGTCCTCGCGATCTTGATGCAGAACGCCGAGGTTGTAGAACGCCAGGGCGAAGGTGGGGTCGCACGCGATGGCTGCCTCGTAGTGGGCGATGGAAGCCGTCGACTGCCCCATCTCGTGCTTCACGAACCCCAGGTTGTAGTGTGCCCACTTGAGCGTGGGGTCGAGGTTCAGAGCCTGTTCGCAGAGGTCGACCGCCTGCTGGCGACCGGCGGGCCCCACCCACGAGTAGGCAAAGCCCAGGGCGTAGTGCCACAGCGCCTCGTCCGGCTCCTTGTCGCGCTTGAATGCGTAGACCTCGATGGCCTCCGTGACGCGGCCGAGCTCTTTGAGACATCGAATGTGCTCACGCATGAGCTCGACGTTGCGAGGGAACCGCGCCAGCTGCGCGGCGATGGCCGCGAGAGCCTCGCCAGGACGCTTGTGGCGGAGCAGCCGGCGCGCCGCTTGAAGCGAACGCTCGGGCTCCGAGGACGGCACGGCCGTTGCAGCGGCGGGGCCTTTCGTATCGGGCGTGGGCATGGGGGGAAGTTTCACAGGCCCGACGCATCGATCCTGCGTCGCCCGTCGACGCCGCCGAAAAACGTTCACATTCGCTTCACACCGTGTTCACCAAACGGCAACGGGTCGGAAACACGAGCCCGCTACGCTCTCGGCATGAACATCGATCTCCTCTCCTTGCTCGAATCTCTCGAGCGTGCCGTCGAGCGCGCGGAGTCGGCTCTGCGCCGGCAAGCGCGACCCCTCGCAGCCTTGGCCGCCACAGCCTGCCTCGGCCTCTTGCTTCTGCGCCCCCCATCGATTTCGCCCACCGCGTCTCGAACCTCACGCTCGGGCGCTCCCAACGGCGCTCGCGACATAACTGGCCGCCCCTCGACAGACAGGCCGGGAACGACCGCGGGCTCGGCGTCTCCCGCGCCCGCGCCCATAACACATCCGACGTCGCCAGCCGATGGCGCCGCCGCGACGCACCGAGCCGTGCCCCCCTCCCCGCCCGTCGCCATCTACGTCCACGTGGCGGGAGAGGTGGAGCGCCCTGGCGTGGTTCGTCTCCGCGCGGGGGCGCGGGCCTTCGAGGCGGTTCGCGCCGCGGCATCAGCTTCGTTCAGGCGCAGGGGAGATCGCGTGAGGTCGGTCAG
>RGZZ01000063.1 GCA_010028905.1 Pseudomonadota bacterium
CCGCGCCCGGTGATGACGCCGCCTGGGCACGCACTCCCTCCGGGGTTCGCTATCGCGAGATCGGCGTCTACGACAAGGCGCGCTTCGCCGAGATCATGGGGCCGGCGTTCGACGCGTACGCCAAGGTCACGCCCGTGCCGTCGGCGGTCTACCGCAAGGGGTTCGGAGATGCGCGGTTCGCGGTGCGCCTCTACCAGGTGCTCTATCGCTCGGCCGTGCCGGAGCAGGGCGATCGCCCCACGATGGTCTCTGGCCTGGTGGCGGTTCCCCAGACCGGAGAAGCCGTGCTGCCCATGCTCTCGTATCAGCACGGCCTCACCTTTGACGCCACCTGGGTGCCTTCGTTCATTGAGAAGCACTACGAGACCCAGCTCGTGCTCGCGCGCTATGCATCGCAAGGCTACGTGGTGGTGGCGTCTGACTTCATCGGGCGGGGTCTCTCGACCGAGCCCGACACCGTGCTCGTGCGCGGGTGCAACGCGCGTGCCTGCACCGACATGATCGCCGCCGGGCGCGATGTGATGGCCGTCGAGGGGAAGAAGCCCGGTGGCTTGCTGCTCTGCGGGTTCTCGTACGGCGGCTGGGTCACCCTGGTGCTACTGCGGCACCTCGAGGAGGTGGGGATACCTGTGACCGCAGCCGTGACCGCGGGAGCGCCTCTCGATCTCGTGCTCACCCTGAATCGCTGGATCGGCAATCCCCAATCGGGAGATGCGCCCTGGCTGGTGGAGGTGCTCGCGCTGCACATGAACGCCCTCGAGCGCTACCGTGGGCTCAGCGGCCTCACCGCCGAGGCCATCCGTCCTGCCTACGTCGATCTCGCGCGCGACTTCTACACGGGAAAGATTCCGTGGGCGCAGTTCGGCAAGCGGGCGCCGGAGCGATGCGACGTGTTCACGCCCCCGGCGTTTCTGCGCTCGACCAGCGACCTGGCCCGCGCGTACTGGCGCATCATCGATGAGGCGAACGCCTACCGCTGGCGCAGCCACACCCCCCTCATCACCTACTACGGAGGAGCCGATGAGGTGGTGCCGGCCTCGACGGCGCGCCTGGCCGCCCAGTTCCACGCCATCATGGGGTGTGGACCCACCGAGGCGCGCTATGCAGGGGCGCGCGCCGATCACCGCGCGACCTTTCTGCACGCCCTGGTCGATTCAAAGCCCTGGTTCGACGGGTTCTTGAGCTCACGGTAGGGGGGGCGCTCTATCGCGCTACCCCCCCACGCGCGCGCTCAGCTCGTGCGTCGGTTGGTTCCCACTTTTTTTGCGAAATAGAGAACGCAGATCACCGCGGCGAGGAGCCCCACGCCCACCAGCGGTCGGTAGGCGATCCAGGCGACGGCGATGATGGTCGTCGAGATGGCAAAGCCCGCCACCAGGGCAAACAAGAAGGCACCGAAGCCCACGATGTCTCCCAGGAAGGGCAGCACCGATGCGAAGGTCGAGAGGGGGCTGAACAGCGCCGCGATGCCGATGGTCATGAGAAGCCAGCCCACGCCTCGCAGTATCCAGGTGAGCGTGTTGTTGTCGTCGGCCGCCTGCTTGAACATCTGGTCGGCGCTCACCGATCCGGGCGAGAGCATCTCGAGCGCGTCGCCGCTCTTCGTCTGGTAGGGGCAGAAGCCGCCGCTGGCCTGCTGCGCCACCACGCTCACGGCGGTGGGGCCTGCGTAGGTGTAGGTGATGCGCACGTCGCCCACGCCAGGCTGGTTGGGGTCGGCGCCCTTGTAGAGCTGGTTGCTGACCACACGCATGGTCGCGCCCTGGGGCGATGCGTTCACCGTCTTCGCCTCCGGGGTGACCGACTGCGCGGCGTCGATCTTGCCGAGGAGCGAATCGCTCAGCTTGTAGGCCCCCAGGGTGGCTGAGGTCGAGAAGAAGCTCTTCGATTCCGGCATCGATGGCGGGTTCTGGTGGCCGTTCGGCTGCTTGAACTCAGATGACTTGTTGAGGGTCGACGACCACGCCTTGGTGTAGGTGTAGGTGGTCTTCTTCTCGGTGCCACCCCCGATCTTGGTCTGGGTCTCGGTCTTCGAGCTCTCGCTCCACTGGTACATCTCGACCTTGCGCACCAGCCGCAGCGACGGAGATGGCGCCGAGACGCCGTAGTCGGCGTCCTTCACGGCGTCCTTGGAAGTAGCCTCGCCCGTGACGTGCACGAGCTTGCCTTCGTTGGTGGGCTCGATCTTGTCGGCCCCCACGCTGACCACGGCCTTGCCGCCCTCGGCGAGGCTGCGCGCGGTGGTGACAGCGCGCCCCTCGTTCCACCAGAGCGCGACGGCGCTCACCACGATGAGAACGATGCCGAATATGACTGAGCCGCACGACGAGCCCAGCCGACCAAACCACGATTCGCTCGTGACTTCCTGGAATGTGTCCACGAGAGGCCTCCTATTGGGAATCGGCAGATTTTCGGGGTTTCGCCGCCTGCTCCTGTGCAGGTGGGTATTGCAAGCCCTCCATCGTGGATCTGCCCATCGAATCGCAACCGGCACGGCCCTCGCAGGGAATGGGCGACCCGTGCGCGGAAAGGGGGGGCGCGCCGCGTGGCTCTCGTTGAGATGGGACTGTGGCGCCCAGAACATCGGAGTGGAGATCCCCATGAAGAACCCGTCGATGATCGTGCTTCTGGCGGCAGGCCTCTGGTGCGTTGGCGGTTGCGCCCACAATGAATCGCTTCCCGCCTCGACTGTCACCCCGTCGACCGCAGGCACGCCCCAGGCAGGGGCCGTGAGCGCGTCGACGGTCTCTGGCCGCGCCGGTGGCGTGCACGGCACCGTGGCAGAGCGCATCGACGTGCCGAGCTACACCTATCTTCGCATCAAGACGGCGAAGGGCGATGTGTGGGTCGCGGTTCCGACCCATGCTGTGGCGGTGGGCACCGAGGTGACCATCCCTGACGGCGTGCCCATGGAGAGGTTCGAGAGCAAGACGCTGAAGCGCACCTTCGACGTCATCTTGTTTGCCTCAGGGGTTCAGCCCGCAGGCGCGGCGAGCGCGTCCGCTCAAGAGCGTGGCGGCGTGGGCAGCGCCCCCGGCACGCCCCCCCCCGCGGGCGATGCGCCCGCGGGCAATCCACACGTCGGCAATCCACACGTCGGCAACCCGCACGTCGGCATCGAGATGCCGCACGGGTGGCCAAGGCCGACGGCCCCAACGGGTTCACGGTGGCCGAGGTGTTCGAGAAGGGCAAGGCCCTGGCGAACAAGAGCGTCTCTGTGCATGCCAGGGTTGTGAAGGTCACGCCGGGTGTGCTCGGTCGCAACTGGATGCATCTGCGCGATGGTTCGGGCAGCGACACCGACAAGACCAACGACCTGGTGGTCACGACCCGCGATGAGGCAAACGTCGGCGACGCGATAACGGTCACGGGCGTCGTTCACACCGACAAGGACGTGGGCGCGGGCTACACCTACCCCGTGCTGGTTGAAGACGCCAAGGTCACCCGATAGCGCTTTCCTCGCGCCGCCGGCTCAGCGCGCCTCGCGCGCCGGGCACCCCACGAACACGGTGTGGGTTCCCCCTCTGCGCTTCCCTCGCGCGGGCACGTGATGCCGTTCGCACGTGAAGCCCGCCAGTCGCATCTGCTTCTCGAACGCTGGCGCGTCTGAGGCCGACCAGATGGCCAGCCGGCCTCGAGGCGTGAGGGCCTGCTGCAGCTTCGCGAGGGTGCCCAGGCTGTACAGGTCCTGATTGATGCCCCCGCTCATGGCCTCGGGGCCGTTGTCGGTATCGAGCATCACGGCGTCCCACGTGGCGCGGCGGTCGAAGAGCCGAGCCACGTCGGTGATCTCGACGCGCACGCGCGCATCGCGCAGCGGTGCGCCCGCCAGCGCGCCGAGCACCCCGTGGTTCCACGCCGCGATCTGCGGCGACATCTCCGCCACCACGACCTGCACCTGTGGCCCCACGGCGTCGAGAGCGGCGCGTAGCGTGTAGCCCATGCCCAGCCCCCCGACAAGCACGCGTCCTCGCTGCAGGCCCCGGCACGCCAGGGTGGCCAGGCGCTCTTCGGAGCCGTGCAGCGCAGAGGTCATGAGCACCTGGTTGTCGAGCCGGATGACGTACTCGTGTCCGCGCTGCCACAGCGAGAGCACGCCTTCGCCGGGCGATTGCGACTGGTCGAGACAGGTCCAGGGGATCATGGCGTCCTCACCTCAGCGGAGTTCTCCGCGATGCGCGTGGGCGCCTCTCTGTGCGCGGGGGCTGCGCTTGAAGTCTCGCTCTGGGCGCAGCCACGCTCAGCGCGCAGCTGCGCTCGAAGTCTCGCTCAGGCTGCCGCCACGCTCAGCGCGCAGCTGCGCTCGGAGCGTTCCACTTCTGACGTCATCTTCACAGAACATCCTAGAACGCAGGTCTCGCGCCCCACCGCGCCTCCCGTTCTGCGATTGCCCGCGCAGAATATTGAATGTGAACGCCCGCGCAGAATATTGAATGTGGAGGGGGCGTATGGAGGTGTTGGGTTGACACTAACGTTAGGGTGTGGTAGTGTTTTCTTGACACTTACGTTGCGTGACGGCGACGTGCAATGCAGGAGGATGGCGCTCATGAAGATCTTCTACACCCCGCTCCAGTCGGTCTCGAGCAATGACTCGTACTCCCCCAGTGCTGGCAAGCCGGCACTTTTTGTGGCCGCCCTCGAGACGCACGTCGGGCTCTCGCGAGACAGCATCGTCGCCCCCAGACCGGTAGACGCCGCCGACATCGCGCGTGTGCACGATCCGTCGTATGTGGCCGACGTGCTGGCCTGCCGTCGCTCAAACGGCTTCGGCAATCGCTCCGCCGAGGTTGCACGCGCGCTGCCGTATGTGATCGGTTCCTTTGTCGACGCGGCCCGGGCGGCGCGCGAGGGGGAGACCATCACCTGCAGCCCCACCTCCGGGTTTCACCACGCCGAGTACCATGACGGAGGCGGGTTCTGCACGTTCAACGGCCTCGCGGTGGCAGCCGCCCTGCTGCACGCGGAGGGGCGCGCCGACCGCGTGGCGGTGCTCGACTGCGACGTGCACTACGGCAACGGCACCGAGGACATCCGCTCGCGACTCGGTCTTCACTGGCTGTGGACCCAGGGCGGGGCGCTGCAGGCGGTGCGAGACGGCGCCGCGTACCTGCGACGGCTCGAGCAGCTCATCGACGAGATCATCTCGTTCGGGCCTGACATCGTGCTCTATCAGGCCGGGGCCGACCCGCACATCAACGATCCCCTCGGGGGGCTTCTCACCACCGAGGAGATGCGGCGTCGCGACGAGATGGTTTTCAATGTGCTGCATGGCGAGGGGCGCATGCCCATCGCCTGGAACCTGGCGGGGGGCTACCAGCGTGACGCGGCAGGGGGCATCTCGCAGGTGCTCGCGCTGCACCTCAACACCTGGCGCGAGGGTCTCGCCGCTCAGAACGGAATCGGGCGCGGAACCTTTCGGGTCTGTGGCACCTGATCGGTGTAGCCGCCCATCTCGCGCCCGTCGGGGAAGATGAGCAGCCAGTCGATGACGTCGTCTTCGGCGCACTGCAGCGTCTGGCCGGCGTGCAGGTCGGTGCGGTGGCGCGGGTGGGTGGCCAGGCGCCCGCGCACGAGGTCGTCGTACCAGCTGGCCACGTGGATCCACATGAACTCCTTGCTGCCATCGGGCAGCGGGAAGCCGCGCTTGACGTAGACGTCGTGCCCGCCGGGCAGCCCCTTCTGGAAGCGGCGCTTGAGCTCGGGGAGCTCGGCCATGGCCTTCTCGGTGGCGGCCTGCATGGGGTCTTGCGCGGCTCGCGCGGCCTCGCTCTCCGTGATTTCGGTGATCTGGCCTCCGAGCAGCTCGGCCAGCAGGGGGGCGATCCAGTTGCGGGGGTCGCCGCGGAAACCGGGGGGAGGCTCGAGTCGCAGGGTGGCCTCCTGCGCGGCAGAGGCCGGGACGTACGACAGGTGGGCAAGCACGGCGCGCTTCGCGTTCGGCTGGGTGTCGATCTTCCAGGCGATGCGTCGAAGAGCCTCATGGTCGAGATCGATGCGGGTCTGCGCGGGCACGATGAGGCGCGTCGAACTGCCCAGTGGCGTGGCGGCAAGCTGGCGGCGAGCGCGATGCACCAGAACCTGGGCGAGCAGCTGCAGCACGAGGGCGGTCTGGGGCTGCAGGTCGGCGGCCACGTAGTCGATCTGAATGAGGGGCAGCTGAAACTTCTTCAGCCCGCGCAGCACGAGATGGGCGCGGCCCTCGCGCTGGGGGATCGAGAGGATGGTGACGTGGTCGGCCACGCGCACGCCGCTCTCGATGCGGCGGGTGTAGAGCCGGATGGGAACCAGGCGGGGAACGTCCCGGTCGAGTACGATGCCGGCGTGCTGTAGCGCGATGGCCCGGCTCGCGGCGAGCACGTTCCAGAGCGCGAGCCGCGGCTCGTGCAGCTCTGAGGCGCTCACCGTGATCTCGTGGGTGGCGCGCGACAGGCGCCCTTCTTCTGTCTCGGTGGCGCCGGCCTGGCGCAGGGCCGTCAGGGCGGGCGCGGGGGTGCGTCCCACCTCGTTGACGCGAATGTCGAGAGGATGGGCCTCGAGCCAGGTGTGCAACGAGGTGCGCAGGGGGTCTTCGCAATACCGCTCGAGCCAGTCGGCGCAGGTGCGGCGGAGCATGTCGGTCGTGGGCACGGTGGCGCCCGTGGCGACCCAGATCGACTGGGTGTAGGTGTGCCGGGTGTGCAGCGCAATCTCGATGTCAGCCATCGGCCCCCAAGTTCACCGATCGCCCCACGGGTTCCTCGTCTCCGGGAGCGGTGGCGGGGCAGCCGAGGAAAAACTCCGCTCTTGGGTGGGGCTGTTCACATCTCGGTCAGCAATGTTCACGAACGTGTCGCTGATGTTCACATCGCGCTCACACTTCGTTAACCGAACCATGCCGAGGGGTTCACATCCCCCGCCTATGATGAGGGGGACAGAACGGCGCGAGACGCCAGTCGTGAGAGGATGGAACCACACAATGCAGCTCATCTCGATGATCTCGATGTTCACCCCCCAGCAGTCGTCCCCCGCGCAGGGCATGATGGGCGCCATCGTGCAGGGCGGATGCTTCTCTCAGGGAGAGGCGATGGGCAACCCGATGGGCGAGCTGGTCTCCCTCAGCAAGATGGCGATGCGGATGCTCTCCGGCGCGAACCGCCGTCACGCCCACGGCCACCGTCACCACTTCCACCACGTGCGTCCCCAGGCGAGCAAGATGGGCGGCGCGAACACGAACCGCGCCCAGGGCCTTCAGCGCGAGATCCAGACCCTTCATCAGCAGCTCGCCCAGTACGCCCAGAAGGGCGACAGCGCCAATGCCGCCGCGACCATGGCGCTCATCGCCCGTGACCAGCAGATGCAGGTGGCCGCGATGCAGGGTCTCGACGTCTGAAAAAGGCGTACGCAGCCTGTCCGGCTGACCTCTCGTGTGGCAGGCGGCGCGTCGCCGTCTACAGCAGGCGACGCTGCACCTTGCCCGCGCTCGTTCGGGGGAGGGCCTTCTCGATCTTCACCAGCGCGGGAACCTTCCAGGGGCTCAGGCGCCCGGCGCAGAACTCGATCACCTCGGTGGCCCTGAGTCGCTCGCCATACCGCGGCACGACGTGGGCCCGCAGTACGACGCCGCCGTCGCTGAACACGCCGGTGACCGCGGCCTCTCGTATCCTGGGGTGCTCGAACAGCACCTCTTCCACGTCGCGCGGGTAGACGTCGTGCCCGTCGATGCGGATGACGTCGCAGGCGCGTCCGAGCACCTGGAAGTAGCCGTCGGCGTCCATGGTGGCCAGGTCGCCGGTGCGCAGCCACCCGTCGCGGAATGCCTGTCGCGTCTCGTCGTCTCGGTTCCAGTAGCCCGCCATCAGCTGGGGGCCGCGAACCTCGAGCTCACCGATCTCGCCCACCTCCCGCTCGGCACCGCTCGACGGGTCGACCACCCGCGCGTCAGTTGACGGCAGCGGCACGCCGATGCTCGCCGGACGGGGGGCGTTGAACGGGTTTGCGTGGGTGACGGGACCGGCCTCGGTGAGGCCGTACCCTTCGATGACCCGCCCCTTGGTGAGCCGCTCGAACGCCTCGCGCACCTCGACCGGAAGCGGGGTTCCGCCGCTCACACAGGCACGGATGGAGCCGAGGGCGTACGTCTTCACCCGAGGATGGTTCACCAGCGACACATACATGGCGGGCACGCCCGGGAAGATGGTGGGGCGATGCCTCCCGATGAGCGAGAGCACGTCGCTCGACTTGAAGCGCGGCACGAGCAGCAGGCGCGCGCCGAGCGACAGGCCGAGGTTCATGAACGACAGCCCGAACGAGTGTGAGAGCGGCACCGCCGCCAGCACCACCTCCCGGCCTTCCTCAGCGTCGGTGAGCAGCAGGCGGGTCTGCTCGGTGTTCGCGATGACGCCGCGGTGGGTGAGCATCACAGCGCGGGGCCGCATCGATGTTCCGCTCGTGTAGGCCAGCACGGCCACGGCTTCCGGGGAGGCCGGCGGGGACGAGGCCTCTGCTCGCCCCACCTCGGTGGCCTGGCTCTGGGCATCCTCGATGAGATCGCGCATCCAGAGCAGGTCTGCAGCGCGGGCCGCTGTCATCGCTCCCCGCCGATCGAAGAGGCTCACGAAAGCGCCCCGCATCGTGGGAAGGTAGTCGCGCATGCGCGTCACCACAACCTGCGCGGCTGGCACGCCGGCCTCGAGCAGCGCGGGGAGCATGGGGCGTATCGCCACGATGAAGCGGGGGCTGCAGTCACGCACCTTGTAGGCGATGTCGTCGGCCGGCGACAGCGGGTCGCACAGGGCCACCACCGCGCCCGCCTCGAGCGCCCCGTAGAATGCGATCACGGCCTGCGGGATGTTGGGAAGGGCCAGCATCACGCGCTCTCCAGGGCGCAACCCCTTGGCGACGAGCGCTCTTCCGAACGCATTGACCTGGGTGGCCAGCTCGGCGTAGGTGAGGTCGTATTCGTAGTAGGTGAGGGCCACGCGGTCCGGCCACCGGCGCGCGGCCTCACCGACCCGATCACCCAGCAGCCCTTCCGGTGTGTGGATGTCGGCGGGAACGCCAGGGTCGTAGTGCGATAGCCAGGGACGGCGTCGGGTCATGGGGCCGCTTCCACCTCTTCGGCCGTGCCGCGCCAAGACATCACCCGCTTCTCGAGGAAGCGCGCGAGGGCGCGGTTCACCGCGTCAGGGCGCTCGATGAGCGGCATGTGCGCGGCGTGTCGGATGATCTCGATGCGGGCGTCGCGGATGCGATCCGCCATCATCTGTGACGCCAGCCGGGGCACGACGCGGTCGCGCTCGCCGATGATCACCAGCGTGGGGGCTTCGATATGCCCGAGGAGGTTCTCCCCGTTGAACGGGAACACGCAGCGGGGCACGAACTTCTGCAGCACGTGGGCCGAGCACGACAGGCGTCCGGGCGCGAGTCGCTTGATGAGCTCGAGGGTCCAGGGGGGCAGCTTGAGCACGACCTTGAGGAAGCCGTTCAAGGGGATGAGGCTGGCCGTGGCCATCAGCACCAGCTGATCGACCCGCTCCGGATGGCGCGTGGCGTACGTCATGCCGAGGGCGCCGCCGAACGAGTGCGCGACGACTGCAAACCGCGGCGGCAGCGCGAGCCGATCGACCAGCCGCTCGATGTCGTGCATGAGCTCGTCGAGGGCGTAGGTGCTGTCCGGCGCGTCGGACAGGCCGTGCCCGCGCAGGTCTGGCGCCACGCAGCGCCACTCCGCAGAGAAGTGGGCAATCATGTGCCGCCAGTGCGTCGCGTTGCCGCCGGCGCCGTGAATGAAGAGAATCGCCTGGCTCGCGTTCGGCGGCCCCACGTCGATGACGCTCATGGTCATCGGCGGGTCGCTGTCGAGCTCGATACGTCGACGTTGCTCCATGGCGGGCAAGCCTTCGTCAGCGAGGGCAGCGGTTCCCGCGAAGGGTGAGATCATCGGGGTCGGGTCGTGAGGTCGGGGTCGAGCCGGACAGAGGGGTTCGGCCTTCGTATGCTGAACCAACCGCCGCCATGTCCGAAAATCCTACCGCTCCCCAGAAGAAGAAGCTGCTCACGCCCACTCTCATCCGCGATGTCGACAAGTGGGTCGGCGTTCCCCTGTGCTTCCTGCTGACCTGCCTGCGCAGCCTCTTCAAGCTGCTGCGGGGCGGTCGCGAGCGGGTTCGCGGTCCACTCGAGAAGATTCTCTTCATCAAGATGACCGAGCTCGGCGCTACCCTCATCGCCCATCCGGCCATCACGCGGGCCATCGAGCTCGTGGGGCGAGACAACGTCTACTTCTGGGTGTTCGAGGAGAATCGGGCCATCCTCGAGCTGCTCGACGTGATCCCTCGCGAGAACATCCTCACGGTGCGCACCGACAAGCCGCTGCAGTTCGTCGGCGACGTCGTCAGATCGATTCTCACGCTGCGCCTGAAGCGCATCGACGCCACCATCGATCTCGAGTTCTTTGCCCGCGCCTCGGCCATCTTCGCCTACCTCTGTGGAGCGCGCCGTCGCGTGGGCCTGCACCCCTTCACCAACGAGGGGCCCTATCGCGGTGACCTGATGACGCATCGCGTGGCCTACAACGCCTATGTGCACACCTCGGTGATGTCGCAGCTGCTGGTCGAGTCGCTGGTGGCCGATCCCGACGATCTGCCCCTCCTGAAGAGCGTGCCCCCGCCGCGCCAGGGGTCGGTGCCCCAGTATCAGCCCAGCCAGGCCGATCTCGATCAGGTTCGCGCCCTGCTGGGCGAGCAGGGAGTCGGCGAAGGGGCGGCCATCGTGCTGCTGAACCCCAACGCCAGTGATCTGCTGCCGTTGCGCAAGTGGCCCACCGAGCGCTTCGAGAGCCTTGCGCGACGCATCCTCGATGCGCATCCGGAGGTGACGGTGGTCTTCACGGGAGCGCCTGCCGAAGCAGCCCAGGCCGAGGGCCTGGTGCGCGCGCTCGGGTCGTCGCGCGCGGTGTCGATGGCGGGGCGAACGAGCATGCGCCAGCTGCTCACGCTGTATGGGCTGTCACGCGTTCTCGTCACCAACGACAGCGGTCCGGCGCACTTCTCGGCCATGTCGGCCGTGCACACCATCACCCTGTTCGGGCCGGAGACGCCGCTGCTCTACGCGCCCCTCGGCGGTCGCGGGTCGGTGGTGTGGGCGGGTCTGGCCTGCAGCCCCTGCGTGAACGTCTTCAACCATCGCTTCTCGCCATGTCGCAACAATGTGTGCATGCAGGCCATCACCGTCGAAGACGTGTACGTGAAGGTGGCCGAGGCGCTGTCTGCGTCGGCGGTCGCGCGCTGAGGGTCAGCGGAGACGGGTCGACGCTCAAGAGGCGGCGTTGATCTGCGTACGTCGCGGCATCGAGGTCAGCGCGAGGGCAAATGCGACGACGAAGAGCGCGGCCCCCACGAAGAAGACCGTGCCCTCGGGGATTCCGCTGGCATCCGCCGCGGTCGACCAGGCCAGCACGCGGGTGGCGCCCAGGGTGCCCAGGGTTGTGCACAGGGTGGTCAGACCCGCCAGTGCGCCTTGCAGCCGTCCCTGCTCTGACTCGTCGACCTCTTGAGATGCCAGTCCCTGGACCACGGGCACGGCGAGGTTGGCGCAGCACGACAGCGGAATTCCCACGTACATCAGCGCGTTCCCGGTGGCCATTCCGAAAAGCACGTAGCTGAGCGCGCCGAGGGCCAGGCTCGCGAGCAGGGTTGCGAGCTCGCCGAACCGCCGGATGAACACCCGAAGCCCTCCGCCTTGCAGCGCCGCGGCAAAGACGCCGATGAGCGCGAAGGTCCACCCGTTCTGTGCGGTGCTCCAGTGGAAGCGATGGGTGGTGTAGAGCACCCAGGTCGCGCGCAGGCACTGCAACCCGAGCATGGTGAACACGAGAAGG
This sequence comes from Pseudomonadota bacterium, assembly GCA_010028905.1. Taxonomy (NCBI): domain Bacteria; kingdom Pseudomonadati; phylum Pseudomonadota; species Pseudomonadota bacterium. The sequence continues at coordinate 11,858 of RGZZ01000063.1, forward strand.
GTCGAGAGCCCCATCAACGTGCGCGAGCGCGTCAGCAGGCGCAAGGCGGCGACCGGATTCCCCCTGCTCCACGAGAAGGGTCTTCGGTTCTCCGGGGCAAGGGTCTCGGGGAGCACCGCGATGCCGTAGGCGAGGTCTACGAGGGCCAGCACCATCGCGAAGATGAACGGCACGTGAAGCCCGAATGCGCTCAGCGCGCCGCCCAGCGCCGGACCGAGGATGAGCCCCACCCCGAACGTGGCGCCGATGAGCCCGAAGCTCTTGGCGCGCTCTTGCGGGGGGGTGACATCGGCGATGCAGGCAGAGCACACGGTCATGCTGGCGCCGGAGATGCCGTTGATGATCTGCGCCGCGAACACCCACGAAAGGCTCGGGGCCTGCCAGAGCAACCAGTAGCAGACGGCCGTGCCGCTGAGCGACACGAACAGCAGGGGCTTTCGCCCCAGCTGGTCGGAGAGGGTCCCCTGCACGGGCGAGAACACGAACAGCATGAGCGTGTACACGGCCATCACGAGTCCGAACGACGATGCGCCTTGCGAGAGGTCTCCCCCGTGGAAGTCTGCGATGAGGCGAGGCAGGACAGGAATCATGATGCCCACGCCGAGCACGTCGAGCAGCAGGGTCACGATCACGAACATCAGGGCTGAGCGGGGGCGATTCTGCAAACGATTCTCCGAGGGGGGCGTGCGGCACCGTCCAACAGGATCAGTGGCGCGGAGTGCGAACTCTGCGAGGTGCTTATCTTCTTCCTCGCCGGGTTCCTGGTCGCCCTGGCGCAGTTTGTTCCTGGCGGGCCCTTCACGTGGGCGTTTGGCGCGAATCGAGACGCGAAGATCGCGTCTCCGATCATCTGCGCGCTCATCATCGGGGCCTGCTGCGGCACGCCACCCCCTGTCTGGGCCGATGGAGCCGTGCCTTCGGCCTCACCCTCGGTTGCAGTCCCCGCTGCGTCGCCCACCCCCGCTTCCCCCTCCGATGAGGTGGACAGGTGGTCGGGGCGGGTCTACGCGCAGGGGGGGTATCTCAACAACCTGAACCACCCCAATCCCGAGATCAACGACTACCATCAGTTCGATTATCGCGCCAACGCCCTCACCCTTGACGCGTTGCAGGTTCTGCTTGAGAAGGAGCCCACCCTCGATCAGCCTGTCGGCTTTCGGGTGAACGTCATCGGAGGCCAGATCGCCCGCGTCGTGCACGCCAACGGTTTGGGCACCGAAGCCTCGCAGGTCGATCTGTTCGAGGGGCTTCTGCGCTTCAAGGCGCCGCTGGGGAACGGCCTCGACATCGACGTGGGGAAGTTCATCGCCACCCAGGGGTTCGAGAACCCCATGGCCATCGACAACTTCAATTACTCCACCGGTCTGATGTACAACTTCCTCAATCCGAACACGCTGACCGGCCTGCACCTGCGCTACCCGTTCAGCGAGCGTCTCGAGACGCATCTCTATGCCACGAACGCCTGGGATTCGTTCTCGAACCGCAACCGTGGCTTCACCTATGGCTTCGGGCTCTACTACACGTTCGACGAGAAGTGGACCGCCAATGTCAACACCATCATCGGCCCGCAGCAGTTCGGCAACTCTCGCAACCTGCGTGCGATGTACGACGTGGTGCTCACCTTCGAGCCGGACAAGGACACCCAGATCGTGGGCGAGATCGATTACGGGAACGAGTCGAACGTGCCCGGCCTCGTCCCCGGCAACGCCCACTGGAACGCCGCGGGCCTGTGGTTCCGGCGCCAGATCACCCCCACCTTCGCGCTCGCGCTGCGGCCGGAGTTCGTCAACGACAGCACCGGCGCGCTCACGGGCACGCCGCAGGTGCTCAAGGCCATCACCTTCACGCCAGAGATCAAGATGGGCGACTTCGTCGTGCGTCCGGAGATCCGTCGCGACTGGTCGAACGCCCGCTCGTTCGACACCGGCACGCGCAAGGGCCAGACCATCATCGGCATCGGCGTGATGTATCAGCACCCGTTCTCGTGGCGCTGATACATCACGCACCAGAGCAGACAAGAGAGGCAGAGTCCAGGAATGAACCGTGACAGGGTGAGACGCATCGCAGCGGCTGCTGCGATGATGCTGATGCTTCAGAGTGGCGGCGTTAGCGCGTCTCCGGCCGGGGGGGCGCCGCTGCCCGCGGCCGCCCCTTCTGCCTCGCCATCCGTGAGCGCATCGCCCGCGGAAGCGTCTCCGCCGCCCGTGACCTACAGCAATCTCACGTTCGTTGATGCGCTCAACGTCGCACTCCATCTGCAGCCTACGGTGCAGGTGGCGGAGACCCTGCTCGCCAAGGCCGAGGCCTTGCTCAAAGGCGCGGGCAAGCAGCCCAACCCCAGCGCCATAGTGAGCCTGTACTCCGACGGCATCACGCCGCGTCGCAATGAGCTGCTCATCCCCCTCGATCTGTTCGATCGACCGGCGTATCGCCGCAAAGCGGCCAAGGCCGATTCAGAGGCGCGTCGCGCCGACCTCGGCACCACCCGTCTCCTGGTGGCCCGCACCGTTCTGAAGTCGTACTTCGCCTACTGGCAGGCCATTCGCCGATGTCGCGTCGTCTTTCTGTATCGGATGCTGCTCGAACAGATGCTTCATGTGGCGGATTCCGACAAGGCGGGACGTTACACCCCTCTCGAGAAGCTGCGCCTGCGCACCGAGCTCGATCGCGCAGACAATGATCTCGCGTTGGAGGAGGGAGATCGTGAGGTGGCCATGGGTCTGCTGAACGCCGTCATGGCGCGCAATCTCGAGACGCCCATCTACCTCAACGGTCGTCTGTCATCCGAACCGCACGATCCCTATCCCGCGCTCACCTCCCTCGATGAGCTGATGACGCACAGCCTCGCACGTCCGGAGATATTGGCGGCGCGCAAGAACGCCGAGGCGGCGCGCATGCGCTACGAGGTGAGCATGCGCAGCGGCGCGCCCACCGTGGGCCTTCTCGCCTACGGCACCGCCTTCTGGTTCGAGGAGCCCTATATCCGCCGACAGCGGGGCGAGCAGATCTTCGTGACCTTCCCTCAGCTCTGGGACTGGGGCAGCGCCCACGCCGAGCGAGAAGGGGCAAAGCTCGAGGCAAAGGCGCTCGAGCAGAAGGTGAAGGCCGTCATGCTGGCCGTGCAGACCGAGGTGATGACGTCGTGGCAGTCATACCAGGCCGCTGATCGCCGCCACGGTGGTCTCTCTGCCCAGTACCACACCGCCGTTGACGCATGGAAGGGCGTGCGCGACCGCTTTCCTGGCGGTGGCCTGATGGTCGACGAGGCCGTCAACACAGCCAGGTCAGCACGCGATGCGCTTCAGCTCTACATCCAGGCCGAGGCGCAGTTCCACGTCGCGCGCATCAACACGCTCTGGACCGCGGGGCACGCGATCTTCCCCGAGGGGTACGTGCCGCAGGACGTTCCCGAGGAGACAGATGATCCCATCTATCGCCCGTCCTACAAAGCGCCTCCGGTGAAGGCTCCCGAGCAGCGCCCGACCGACGATCTCTAGGGCTTTGCGCTCACATGAAGTTTCTGGTGTGAAGGCCCGAGAGACGTTCGGCTTCATCAGTGGCAAACCCAAGCCGTGACAGGCGCATGCGCCGGCTCTCGTGCATCTCGCGCTGAAGGGTCTGCACGCGGTTCCAGCCCACGGTGATGTCCGCGGGGCGAATCGAGCCCGCAGACAGCAGCACGAGTGCGTCGAAGACCTCTTCGTTGAGCCCCGCGGTGGACGCCAGCGCGTCGTGCCTTCTTTCGACCGATGCGGCCAGGCGCGCCCTCCACGAAGGCTCGAGGGTGAGCAGACGCTCGAGATGAGCCATCGAGAAGGCGACGTGGCGGGCTTCGTCCTGGCGTGTCAGATGGGCGATCTGGCGGGTCACCGGGTCGGGGGCATGGCGCTCGAGGAAGGCCAGCAGCGAGAGGAACGTGCCTTCCCCCAGCACCGAGAGCAGGAAGGTGGCCACCGCGAAGTCCGGTTCTTCGAGCAGGGTCTGCAACGAGCGGCGCCCTCCCACCGTCGAGAGGGCGCGCATGGGGCGGCGCAGGTTTGCGCGGCGGGTGAACACCTCGATGTGGCGCGCTTCGTCGGCGACCTGTATCGCAAGCACCTGCTGGATCTCTCGGAAGTGGGGGTGCACCCGTCCGAGGAAGCGCGCGGGCACCACCAGGGCGGCCTCCTCGTTCTCGATGAGGTAGGCCATCACGCGAACAACTGCGTCTTCGATGACGTCGTCGTGTCCGATGGGGGCATTCCAGTCGATGGCGGTCTGGGGGTCCCACTGGTGGGCCGCCGCCTGGGCATAGAGCCGGGGGGCCTGGTCGGCCCACACCTCGATCTTGCGATCGAGCGAGAACAGCGTGGGCGACCCGCCGGCTTCGATGGCGGCGCCGCG
>RGZZ01000064.1 GCA_010028905.1 Pseudomonadota bacterium
CTGTCGTGCTCGCCTGCCTCCGCCTCGTCATCGCGGCCCCCGCCGCGCTGGTCGCTCTCGGCCCGCGTGGGCCCGCTGTGCGCCTCGTCGAGAACGTCGCTGAACCAGCGCCAGAAAGAAGCCGCGCCCGCCGCCACAGCCACGGTGGCCCCGAAGAGCAGCACGTTGTTCCAGAAATCAACGCGCAGGAAGGGGATCCACCCGTAGAAGGTCGTGGCCTCGCGACGCACGTCTTCTCCCGCCATCATGCGCTCGAGAACCTTGAACGCCTCGTCGCGCAGCACGCGGGTCGAGGCGCGCGCGAACTCCACCGAGGCCCCGGCCGGAAGCCCCAGATACCCGCCGCCCTCGGCCGAGCTTCCCGCAGAGTCAACGATGACCCGCCAGGCATCACGCAGAACCGGACTCAGGTGCTTGTACTCATCCTTCACCAGATCGGGTCGGAAGAGCAGCATCATCGAGGTCTCCCAGAGACCGGCGTGATAGTCCTTGCGCATGTCCTTGAGCATCTCGTCGGCGAGCGGCTTGGGCATGTGCTTGTTGAAGCGCTCGTAGTACTCGCCGAGGAAGAGCTTGATGCTGAGCCGGCCGGCCGGCGCAATCATCTGCACGCGATACTTGCGGCTGACATGAGCACACGCCTCTTCGAGGGCGACGATGTGCCCGGGCGCACCGTGACAAGAGAACAGCACGATATATCGAAACCCGTGCTTGGCCAGCGAGGCGCCGTAGTCGATGAGCAGATCGCGCAGCACGCGCTGGCGTATGCCCACGCTGCCCACGTAATCGATGACGTGCGACCCCAGGGCGAGCGCGGGGATGAGGATGAGGTTCCAGTCCGGATAGCGGCCCTGCACGACATCGGCCGTCTCGCGCGCGAAGAAGTCTGCGTTGATGTAGTCGACCCCGATGGGGAGGTGGGGACCATGCTCTTCGAGAGGGCTCACGGGGAAGAAGAACATGGTGCGCGATCGATCCATCGCGTCGAGCTCCTTCCAGTTGAGCTCTTCGAAGCGAAAGATCACGACACGATCCTCGATCCTTGATGGGCTGAAGCGATGCTGACGAGCATTCGCATCGTTATTCCCCGCCCGCCGCGGGCAATCCCCCGTCGGGTCGCGCGCGCAGCTCGACCACGGTCTCGACGTGCGGCGTATGGGGGAACATGTCGATGCACTGGGCAAAGACGACGGCATATCGAGGTGCCAGCACGGCAAGATCTCGCGCGAGCGCCTCGAGGCTGCACGAGACGTAGATCACCCGCTCCACGGGGGACTCGAGAAGGCGACGTGGCAACCTCGGATGCAGCCCGCTGCGCGGGGGATCGAGAATGATGACCTGCGTCTCGGGAGACCACACGTGACGCTCGGCCGCGCCCTCGATGAAGGTGATGTGCTCCCAGCCGTGCGCCAGGGCGTTGGCCTGGGCGTCGGCCACCGCGGCGGCCACGAACTCGACCCCCACGATGGAGGCGCAATCGTGCGCCATGGCGAGCGCAATGGTGCCCACGCCGCAGTAGAGGTCGGCCACCACGTCGTGCGGTCCGGCGAGAACCCGCTCTCGCACGAGGGCGACGAGTCGCTCGGCCATGACCGCGTTCGCCTGGAAGAATGATTCAAGACCCAGCGTGTAGGTCACGTCGCCGAGGCGCTCGGTGAGCCGCCCATCGCCCAGGAGCGTCTCGCAGGCCTCCACCCGGACCGCCTGGCTCACCGTGTCGCTTCTCACCCAGAGCAGGCTCCCGCTCGGCTCGACGTCGGCCAGCGACGCTGCCAGCGCCTCCTGCCCCCACGCTTGCGTCGTCGGCGACGTGGTGACGAGCGCCGCCAGCCATCGCTTCGGCTCGACGGTCTGCTGCTGACGCAGAACCAGATAGCGCAGGAAGCCCTCGTGACCCCGCTGCCGATACGGCGTCAGGCCCCTCTCGTCAGCCCAGGCGCGCACGCGTCGGATCACCTCGGCATTGACCGGTGGGCCGATGTGGCATTCGCGCACATCGACCACCTCCCAGTAGCGCCCCCGACGGTTGAAGCCGAGCTTCAACGCCCCCGGCTCACCGCCGAAGGTGAGCTCGATCTTGCCGCGGTAGTGAAAGGTCTGGGCTGATCCGACAGCAGGCGCCCAGCACGCGTCATCGACATCCACGCCGGCCTGGGAGAGGCCCCCTCGCACGCGAGACTCGAGCTGCGCCAGCTGCGCCGGATAATCGAGGCTCTGCCAGCTGCAACCGCCGCACACGCCAAACACCTCGCATCGCGAAGCCACCCGCTGAGGAGAGGGCCGCAGCAGCTGCTCGACCACGGCCATGCGCCAGCCGACCTTGCGCCCGATGATACGGGCCTCGACGCGCTCACCAGGCAGGGCGCCCCAGACGCGGTAGCGGTAGGTGTCAAGGGTTGCGATGCCTTCGCCCGTGGAACCGCACGACTCGACATCGAGCTCGACGAGCTGACCGTAGGGCTTCCACTGCCCGCGCCGCGCCATGTCTCGCCGTCTTCAGCCGCGAGCGGCCGCGAGTGCGAGGTCGCGACCCGCCAGCGCCGCGTCGACCGCGCGCAGCATCACCTCGACGCCGAGGGGCAGCGCGTCCTCGTCGATGTCGAAGAACGGGCTGTGATGCGGGTGCGTGATGCCCCTCGATGGGTTCCCGCAGCCCACGAAGAAGAAGCAGCCCGGCACCCGGTTGAGGAAGTACGACATGTCCTCTCCCCCCATGGTGCGACAGATCACCGGCGCGGCCTGGGCTTCCCGCACGCAGTCGGCGACAAGCGCGGTCACCGCGGAGTCGTTCACCGTGGGCGGGTAGCTGTAGTGATAGCGGTACTCGTAGCGGGCGCCGAAGGCCTCGCAGATGCCCTTCACCACCTCCCCGATGCGACGCTCCATCTGGTCGCGGACCTCGGGGGCGAGCGCGCGGGCCGTGCCGTGGAGAACCACGCGATCGGGGATGATGTTGTTGGCCGTACCGCCGTGAATCGAGCCCACGGTCACCACCACCGACTCGAACGGGTCGCTGCGCCGGCTGACGATGGTCTGCAGCGCGGTGACGAGGTGCGCGGAGACGACGATGGGGTCGACCGAGGTGTGCGGCGAAGCCCCGTGCCCACCAACGCCCAGCACGGTGATGTCGAAGTTGTCTGCGGCGGCCATGAAGGGCCCCTGGGTGACGCCGATCTGCCCCACCGGCAGCGGAGCCCAGAGATGGATCCCCAGGGCGACATCGACCTTGGGGCCGTCGAGAACACCGGCCTCGATCATGGGCTCAGCCCCTCCGGGACCTTCTTCGGCGGGCTGGAAGACGAACTTGACCGTGCCCTCGAGCCCGCGCCTGCGGCCCGCGAGAACACGCGCCGTGGCAAGGGCCATGGAGACATGGCCGTCGTGGCCACAGGCGTGCATGGTGTTCCCGGTCTGTGACACATACGACGCGTCGCTCTGCTCGCGCAGCGGCAGGCCATCCATGTCGGCGCGCACGAGAACCGTGCGTCCGGGGCGCTCGCCTCGCAGAATTCCCACCACCCCGGTTCGGGCGACGCCCTCGGTCACCTCGAACCCGAGGGCGCGAAGGTCGCGGGCTACGACCTCAGCCGTTCGGTGCTCCTGGAAGCCGAGCTCCGGATGGCGGTGCAGGTCTCGTCGAACCTCGACCAGCTGCTCGTTGAGATCGAGCACCTCAGGTCTGATGTGGAAAGGCTTCAGCTGCTCGCTGATCACGTGAGAACACCTCCGGGCTGAGCTGCAACGCTCTTCTTTGCCAGACGCTCCGCTCCCTCTGCCTCCCCTCGCGCGCACACGGTTCCGGGAGCCAGACGGAGATCGCCCGCCCCGTGCAGAAGAAACACTCCATGGATGCCTTCGTCGACAAGGTTCGAGACCCCGATGTCTCCCGATCAGTTCGTGTGGTGAGCGAGCGCTCGTTGCACTCCGTCGAGCTAGCAAGGCTGAGAGCGAGCCAGCGCCATCTCATCATCGAGCGCGACCGACAGCTGTCGGAGCTCGGCAAGGCCTGCGTCGAGAGACTCGATGCGCTCGACATCGGCGGAGAGGCGACCCGTTCGCTCGCCGCGGGGGCCCGCGCCGTGCGCGACATCGAATCGCTGATCTCCGTCCTCGAGCAGCGCATCGCGCGCGCGCAGATGGCGCGGCGCCTGTCATCGGCGCACCTGCCGTTTCTCACCGTCTGCCCCTGCGGTTCCCCCCTGCTCTCGAGCGACACGTCGTGCCCCGCGTGCGCACGCGACGTCGAGGCGCTGGTCACCCTGGCCACCGAGTCGAAGGCGCGCGTGCGCAGCATCTCGTGCGGGTGCGGCACGTCCCTGGTCTCCGGCATCCGCTTCTGTCCGTCGTGCGGCCACGACGTCAGCGCGCTTCTCGCCGGCGCGGGTCTGCCGTCTTGCGAGGCGTCGCCGGTCTGTGGGCGCTGTGGTGACTCGGCAGCCCCTGGTGACCGCTACTGCTCGGCGTGCGGCGCCTCCCTGACCTGACCTGTAGGTTCAGGACGAGGGCCGTGAAGGAAACACTGCGCCGAGATGGAATCTCCGGAAGTCGCAGCGTCACGCTGCTGAATCGCTCGCTCGGAACGGCAAGCCTCAGGCACCGTGCCCGTTGCGACCGGGAGGCCCCATGACAGCACTGTCTCTCCTACGAAGAACGACACTTGTTCTCGCCACCGCGGTCACCGTGGCCACAGCCTCGGCAGCCGGGTCGGCCTGGGCCCAGTTCCCCACGACGAACGTCGTGGTCCCCGTGCCCATCCCGGTGCCCCACGCGCCCGCCATCATGCTGCACGTCAACCCCACCATCACGCCGCCGGACCAGCAGCGTCCCGTGCAGAAGCCCTTCACGTTCTTCGGCCTTCTGCCCACCACCTCGACGGGCGTCTGCGCCCAGATCACCTCGAGCTACCTCGCCGTGATGGAGAGCAGCCAGAGCTTCAAGGTCTTCACGTTTGGCAACGGATACAACCCGCCCCCCGATGTCGTGGCCGGTCGCCAGGTGAAGGTCACCTACAAGACGCTCGACAACGGCCTGCTCCAGGTCACGAACGTGCACATCGTGGGCGAACGTGACGTGAAGGTCGACGCCCACGGCGCAGTGCCCTCCGCTTCAGCCAGTGTGCCCAACATCGACGTGAAGCCCATGAACGGCGCGCCCAACCCCTAGCGCGGCGAACGACCGAATCCCCGGCGCCAGAAGGCCACATCCCTCGCGGGACGTGGCCTTCTCTGCATCCGTCCCCGTGCGCGCGCCCCCCCTCTCCACCAGGCTGCTCCGTGACAGATGAAACGACTGCCGCTTCGGTGCAGGAGATGTGTCGATCGCTCCTAATATTTCGTCGCCAATCCGCGCCTGGAGGGACCTCATGGCCGCCCCGCTCATGGTCAATCTCGACGAGATCGACCAGACCAAAGTCGAATACACGGTTGAAGACCTGCGAAAGTACCTGCCCCAGCGCTTCGAGTTCGAGCAGGTCACGGGAATCTTCACCTTGCTCCGAGACCTGCCGGAACCCATTGCTGTAGGCTATCGTGACATCGGCCACGACGAGTTCTGGATCCCGGGACACGTGCCGGGGCGACCGCTGTTCCCCGGGGTTCTCATGCTCGAGGCCGCGGCCCAGGTGTCGACCTTCATGTACAAGGTGCTGAGCGGCGACGATCCGAACCGCTTCCTCGGCTTCGGAGGCCTCGAGGACGTGCGCTTCCGAGGCACCGTGGCTCCGGGCGATCGCCTCTTCCTCCTCGCGAAGATGACCGAGGCGCGTCAGCGTCGATGCACCTTCGTCACCCAGGGCGTGGTAAACGGCAGGCTCGTGTTCGACGCCCGCGTCATCGGAGTGCCCGTCTGACCCCCCTGTCTGCCATGCCTCGCCTCTACGAGCTCATCGCTGCCTGGGATGGCAGCACGCCGCTCGAGCTCCCAGAGGAGGGCGAACACAGCGGTCCGCGTCTGGTCAGCGGCGCCAGAGACGGCATTGCCACGCATCACATGGCGTCGCTCGGTGAAGCCGATGAAGCGCGCCAGGTGTACGGCGTTGCCAATGGGCTGCGCCGGCTCGTAGGCAGCGGCGGAGACGATTCCTGGCTCGAGTTCGTGACCCTCGCGGGAGCCGAGCAGGTCGTGCGCTACGCCGACGCGCTGGGCTCCGAGCTGGCGCGCATGGGCGATCTCACCGAGCCACGCGTGGCCCCCCACGCCCGCCGCCTCGTTCGCGAGGCGACGAAGTGCGAGGCGCTCAAGCTCGGCGTCCTGCTGCTCGGCCTCTACGGTGACAAATCCGACCTCGAGATGCTCCTCACCGTAGGGCGTCACGAGGAGTTCACCCTCTTCACCGCACTGGCCGTCGCCAGGCTCGTGCCCGATCCGCTGCCGGTGTGGTGGCGCATGGCGCGAGGCCTCAACGGCTGGGGCAAGGTTCATCTCGTTGAGCGCATCTGCGACATGCTCGAGGAGAGCGAAGAGAGCTACGACGAGATACGCGCCTGGTTGCTGCGCGAGGGGTGCAGCAACGAGGTCCTGCCGGAGTATGTGGCCTGCCGCTGCGCAATCGGGGGGGCGCTTCACACAACGCTGACCGTGAGCGATCCGGATGACGCCCTGCTCGACGGTGCGTCGATCATCGTCGAGGCCCTGATGAACGACGAGGGCCCTTCAGAGGACATGTCCGACTACGAGCACGGTGTGCGCGTCGTGACCTCGTTGCTGGCCCATCTCGAAAAGCGGTGCGACAGCGTGCATCGACTGTCGACCGTCATCCGGATCCGGGAGTGGAACGCGACATTCGACCAAGGAACCGAGAGCCGCAGAGCCCGTCTCGAATCGCTCGGATGGAGCTCCGCCTGTCGTGCCGCGCTCGACGCAACGTGCGCGACCATCATCGAACACGACCGCTGGAAGCACATCGTACAGGAAGCCTATGAAAGCGATGACTTCACCCAGCGCAGGCTGGCCTGGTCTGCGGCCGAAGCCGTGGGCGTCGACCTCTGGGACAGCGCCTTCCGAAAGCTCGAGCAGAGCCCGCTCGATGAGGTTCTCTACTTCGAGCTCTTCCAGACCGACGATGCCTACCGGCAGCGACGGTTGATTGCCTTTGCGGAGCGCAACCTTCCCCTCGACGAGATCGCCTGCGGTCCCTCCCTCGAGCTCGGCCTCGGAGATGCGTGGCGCGCGCACGGCTGTCTGGCATTCGCGCTCCAAGCCCTCTGCTGCCCCGAGCTCTTCAGCCCCACACTCGTCTCAGCGGGGTTGCGAAGTCCGGTGACACGCGTGCGAAACGCAGCCGTGAGCGTGCTGGAGAGCCATCCCGCTGGACGCTGGAAAGCCGACCTCGCGGAGGTACTGGAAGTCAGCCTGCGCACGGAGCCGAGCGAGGCGCTGCGCGATCGCTTGCGCGCTCTCTGGCGCCAGGGGGCGTGAACCGCCCGCTGATGTCTCCGCGGAAAGCTGACTGACGCGGAACGAAGGCCGCCCCAACTACCAGTTGAGCTCGTGCGCGTCGCTGCGGTCGCCCACCTCATACAGACCGCGCGCCGCGCGCAGCCGCAGAAGCGTCTTCTGCGCCTCGTCGAGATCGGTCTTCGAACACGTACTCGGGTAGCGTGATTTGAGCGCGGCGAGGCGGTTCTCAGCCTCCTGCACGCGCTGGTCGAGCGATGGGCTGCTCTCGATCTTGACCTTGGCTCGCCCTGCCTTGCGCGCCTCACGCTCCACGGTGGAGAGCCGGTCTTCGGTGGCGCCGGCCTTCAGTGCCGCTTCACGGGTTGAATCGACGGCAGATTCGGCGGTCTTGCAGGCCGCTTCACGCTCGCTGAGGTCGCGTTGCCGACCCGCCAGCATGTAACCGAGACGCGTGACGCGAGAGCGGCGAGACTTGACAGTGAGGTCGAGGGCCTCGACCTGCGCCTCGCTCACCTTGTTGCTGTCGACCGCGCGGTACCAGGCCAGCATCTGTGACTCGGCCTGCGGGAGCCCCTCCGACTCGAGAGACATGAAAGATGACAGGGTGCGGACGGCCTCTCGAAGATGGTCGCGATCGGCTTCTCGCGTCGCGAGGTCGGTGGCAAGCGCGCGATAGCGCTCGACCAGGGCGTCAGGCCCGAGACCCGAGGGCAGACGGCCCCCGTTCATCCAGGGCGGCGGAGGCAGGAGACCGGCGGAGCCCGAGGCCGCCCAGGGGCTCGAACCATCGAGCACCCCGACGGTTCCCCCCCAGTCGATATAGCCGCCCGCGGAATTCTTCACCTTGATGTCGACGTGGTCGTGCGCCACGGTTCCCACGAACTGACCAGCGGCGATGCTGTCGCCTTCATGCACCTGCGGGTACAGATGGCCATAGGTCACGCGATATCCCCCTGCAACCTCGACGCAGACGCCGAACTCACTGTCGGTCCAGGGGATGATGCCCACCACACGTCCAGGCCAGCCGGCGGGAACCTGACGTCCGGCATTGAGCGCGATGTCATAGCCCAGGTGCAGGCCGGCGCTCGAGCGATACTGCGATACGGCGCGCCAGTCGTAGAAGCGCCCAGTGACCTCAGCCTCTGAATAGAGGCCCTTCACGCGCGCCACGTAGACCGCGAGGTCGGTCTGCCGCGGCTCGGCCTGCACCCTCGCTGACGATGCGAGCGCCGTGAACATCACCCCGGCGATCAGCAGCCATCGAAGCGTTCGCGTATTCATGTCGACCTCCCCAGGGTTCAGCGGCTCACGGCGGTGAGTACCTTCAATCCCGACCCGTCATGTCCTGTTTTTCCGGAAGGGGGGGAGTCGATCCGGGCGAAAGACGAAGCCCATGCGTGGATACGAATGGCAAGTCGTGAACGGTGTGGGAACCCTCCGATTCACCCACCCTCCCGTCAACGTCCTCACCACCCGCATGCTCACGGAGATGTCAGAGGTGCTGCGCGAGGCGCATTCGCTTCGCCTGGTCTGCCTCCGTGGCGCAGGGCCCATCTTCTCGGCGGGCATGGACATCGGCGAGCATCTCCCCCCGCACGTCGCCGCAATGCTGCAGGCCGTGCGCGGCTTCTTTGAGGCAGTGTGGGCCCTCCCGTGCCCTGTGATGGCCGCCGTGCACGGTCGCGCGCTCGGCGGGGCCATGGAGCTGTTGCTCCTGTGCGACGTGGTCGTGGCCTCTCGCGACGCGGTGCTCGCCCTGCCTGAGGTCCGGGTCGGCGCCATCCCGCCGCTTGGCGCGCTGCTGCTGCCTCAGCGGCTGCCGTGGCCGCGCGCCGCCGAGATGCTCCTCACCGGACGCGAGGTCACGGCAGAGGAGGCGCACGCCTGGGGGCTCGTCAACCATCTCGTCGATCCAGCAGACTTCGAGCACGAGGTGAGCGTCCACGCTGACACGATCTGCGCCCTCAGCCCGGTGGTGCAGCGGCACGTCAAGCGCGCCACGCACAGAGACCCCGAGCTCTTCGCGCGACTGGCCGAGGTGGAGCGAGACTACCTCGAGCAGCTCATGCAGAGCCACGACGCCGTCGAGGGCCTGCGCGCGTTTCTCGAGAAGCGTCCACCGACCTGGATGGGACGCTGAGACGTCAGTCGACCACCAGATGGTCGCGGTGCACGATCTCGTCGCACCCCTTGAAGCCAAGAACGGCCTCGTGGCGATCGGTGGCCAACCCCTTGATGCGCTCGACCTGCTCGGCCGAGTAGTTCGACAGGCCACGCCCGACGTACGCCCCGTCCGGGCCTTCGATGCGAACGAGATCTCCCACCTCGAAGTGGCCCTGAACCCCCGTCACGCCTGCAGCCAGAAGGCTGCGGCCATCACCGCGAACCGCGCGCGCGGCACCCGCGTCGACGGTGACGATCCCGGCGTGACGGCGCGCCAGCGCGATCCAGCGCTTGCGCCCTCGCACGGGATTGCTGCCAGGCGCGAACACGGTTCCGATCTCTTCCCCCGCCACGAGACGCAGCAGCACATCCGGCTCGCGTCCCGGAACGATGGCCATCAGCGCGCCGTAGGCGGCAGCGAGGCGGGCAGCCTGAATCTTGGTGAGCATGCCGCCCGTCCCGTGACGGGTCTTGTCTGTGCGAACCAACCCCTCGACCGTCTCATCGATCGCATCTACCCAGCGAACGATCTCGGCGTTCGCATCAACCGCCGGATCGCCCCGCCAGAGGCCCTCCGTACTGGTCAGGTTGACGATGAGATCAGCATCGACAACGCTTCCGACCAGCGCGGCCAGGTTGTCGTTGTCACCGATCTTGATCTCCGCCGTGGCCACCGAGTCGTTCTCGTTCACGATGGGCAGTATCCCTCGCCGCAGCAACGCGTGCAGCGCGTTGCGGGCATTCAGGTATCGCTCGTGCGATTCGATGTCCTCGCGGGTGAGGAGCACCTGTGCCACCCGCACATCGAGGAGGCCGAAGATGTTCTGGTAGGCGTTCATCAGGGCGGGCTGCCCGAGCGCGGCGAGCGCCTGCTTCTCAGCCAGCGGCAACGGACCTTCGAGCCCCAGCATGGAACGCCCCATGCCCACGGCGCCTGAGGTCACCAGCACCACCCGCCGACCTTCCGCGCGCAGGCGTGTGATCTGCTGCGAGAGTGCGATGAGGGTGGCGCCATCGAGGCGACCGTCGCCGCGCACGCAGATGCCCGTGCCCAGCTTCACGACAACGCTCTTGACCCGCTCGAACGTGCGGGCGCGTGAAACCTTGGCTGACAGAGGCCTCAGCCCCCGCGCTGCTGCTTGCGGATCTGGCGCTGCTGGTAGAAGAGCGCGTAGCGATACACCACGTCGCGGTCAGCCTGCGTGATGTCTTCGAACTCGATGTCGGTGACGTGCTTCTTCTCGTTGACGAGCTTTTTCGAGCTGGTCACGCGCCCCTGGGTCTTCACGGTGGGCGCATTGGGGATCTGCAGCTCGATGTGGAGCGAGGTGTTCACGGGAATCGCGAGATTGGTGAGGATGTTGATGCCTGCGCTCGTGATGCCGCGGGTGGTTGCGGTCTGCAGGTAGGCGGTGCTCATGGCGCGGTACTCGACCGGGATGGGGATATCGATGGAGAAGTCGACCTCGCCCATGGGCGTCTTCTCTTCGGAGACGCTGGCCGGCAGGGTGAACTCGAACTCACGCTCCTTGCGCTCGACCACCTTCGCCTCGAATGCACTCACCACGGAGAGATCCGGCTCGAGGAACGTCACCGTGACCGTGGCACCGGTTTCGAGCGCACTGATGGCGCGGTTCTGTGCCGGACGGCTGACCACGAGCTTCTTGCGCTCGATGGCGATGACACGCGCAAAGAAGTTCTCTACGCCATCACCCGTGGAGAACTCGACCTCGACCTCTTGCCTGGGTTCGAGCTTGAGCTTGGGCGTCTTCTTGCCCAGACCCAGAAAGTTGAAGACCATGTCGTTCTCCCGGAATGTTGTGCCGCGAACGCGGCCAGGGCAGGAGCGGGTGCGCTGGTGAGCGGGACGCGCGCAGTGGGTTATTCTAACGTGCGCCTGAATCCTCCTCCGCGAAGAAGGCGGTGGTTGCGCACCGCAGATGCGGAAGGGCGATCGTTAGCCGCTCCACGAGAGCGCTGGCGCAGGGGAATGAGGGGCACGCGCTGGAATGAGCAGCCATGCCGTCACCTTCCAGCGGTTCGCCCCGGCCTCGACATCTGCGCGGCGCCACCCGCATCATCGCGGCTGCAGCACTGAGCGTGGTGCTCGCGATCGCCCTGTGGGTGTCAACGACCTCGCGGGCGCAGGCGCCGCTCGACCTCACCGAGTCTGAGCGCCTCGAGCTGGCCAGGGCCCGTGCCCGTGGATGCTGCAGCGCCCGCTCGACCTGCGGAGCCTCAGCCCGGCCCGCTGCTCCCACGCCTTCCCCGCGCACCAATCGCTGAGCGGCTCAGGTCACGTCGCGCACGAGAGCGCGATTCGCAGGGGCAGTGTCAGAGCCAGTCTTCGCGAGTCATGACCGTGCGAAGCTTGCGCAGCGCGTCTTCTTCCTTCTGACGGATGCGCTCCTTGCTGATGCCGAACTCGTCACTGATCTCTTGCAGGGTTCGGATGTTGCCGTCGATCAGCCCGAAGCGGAAGGCCAGGATCTTGCGCTCCCGGTCGTTGAGGTTCTCGAGCAGGCGCGCCAGCTCGACCCGCATGACGGGAACGTCCGGAACGGTGTGGGCGGCCACCAGGTCGCCGATGCAGGTGTCTTCCTCACCCAGAGGCGTCTCGAGCGAGACGGGCTCCTGCGCCACCGCCAGGATCTCGCGCAGGCGCGCTACCGAGGCCTGCTCCATCTCGGCGATCTTGGCCCTGACCCGCGGGTCTTCGAAAGGGACCTCGGTCTTGAGGCTCTTGCAGAGCTTGCGATGGATCTTCTCGGTGTCGACAGGGAAGAGCACCCGGCTGGCCACATCAAGCCCCGCCTGACGGCCGTGCTCCTGAAGGTACTTCACCTGCAGCTGGATGAACTTCTGGAACGCCTCGGCGATGTGGACAGGCAGGCGAATCGTTCGCCCCTGGTTCGCGATGGAACGGATGATGGACTGACGGATCCACCAGGTGGCGTACGTGGCGAAGCGACAGCCACGGGTGTGGTCGAACTTCTCGACCGCCTCCATCAAGCCGATGTTGCCTTCTTGAATGAGATCTTGGAACGTGAGCCCCAGGCCGAGGAACTTCTTGGCGATGCTGATGACGAGACGCAGGTTGGCCTCGATGAGGTATTCGCGGGCCTCTGACTCCCCGCTCTTGATGCGGATGGCCAGGTCGCGCTCCTCGTCAGCGCTCAGCAGGGGGATCTTGTAGACCTCCTGCAGGTACGCCGAGAGGCTGTTGGTATCAAGAAACCCCAGCACCTCGCTGGCGGGGCGCGACGAAGCGCGCCGGCGTCGAGGCGTCGCGGGCTGCGACGTCTTCTCTGTGGGCGACTCCCAGCCGGCCGAACCTGCGGCGCCCCTCACGCCCTGGCCACGGGACGACTTCTTGACAGGTCGGCGCTCCGACTCTTCCAGTGCCAGCATCTCGCGACTCACCTCAGAACCCATCGTACTCCAGTCGAACGTGGAATGCCTCATCCCGGGGTATGATTCGGGGAGAGATCAACGCTCTCTCTACGCATGTCTCTGAGAGACCCGGATGGCCCCTCAGGTCTGCCCCTCCCGACCGCTCTCAGATGATCTGCCTGGAGGGTTTCGACCTCCGGGAGCGATCTCCCGTCAGGGAGCCGGCGGGCCGTCTCCGCGACCCGTCGAGCGAGCGGCGAAGAGGGCTGCCTCAACCCGATCCCGGAAGCCCATCTTCTGCATGACATTGGAGACATGGGTCTTCACGGTGGGCTCCCCGATGTGGAGCAGATCGCAGATCTCGCGGTTGTTCAGGCCACGGCCCATCAGACGCAGCACCTCGTGCTCGCGTTCCGTCAGCGACGCAAAGCTTCTCTCCCGCTCGCGACGCGCCTCGGCGTCATTCGGGGATTCAGGGCTCCGATCGCTGCCGGCAGACCGATCGCGCTCCTCGAGCAGGCGCCCCATCTCTCGGAGGATCTTGGTCTGCACCTTGGGCTCCCAGAGCGACTCGCCTGCCTGGGCCGCGCGTATCGCGCGCAGCACGTCGTCGGAGTGGCTCTCCTTGAGAATGTAGCCTTTGGCCCCCGCCCGCGCCAGGTCGAGAACGAACTGATCGTCGTCGAACGCGCTCAAGATGACGACCTTGGTCTCGCTGCAGCGGCGCACGATCTCGATGGTGGCGGCAATGCCGTTCATGAGGGGCATGTTGATATCCAGAAGGGCGATGTCCGGTCGCAGGCGCTCACACATGGAAACTGCCTCGACCCCGTTCGACGCCTCACCCACGACCTCGAGGTCGTCTTCCTCAGCCAGGGTCGACACCATCATCTGGCGGAACATGACCTGGTCGTCAGCCACAAGCACACGGATCTTCACGGAGATCCCGCCCCCTCTTCCGGCCCAGTTCCTCCCACGGCGACCGTGGTCTCCGTGTCGCCGCCTTCCAGCGTCTCGAGCGACTCGACCCGAGCGGTGGCCACGGCCTTGGGCAGCGAGAACGTGAAGGTCGTTCCGCGTCCGGGGCTGGAGACGACCTGGATGCCCTGACCGTGGCCCTCGAGGATCTTGTGGACGATGTAGAGGCCCAGACCGATGCTCGACGCCGCACCCTCCTCGGTGTGGAACTGCGTGAACTTCTCGAACAGATGCGGGATCTGGTCTTCCGCGATACCGACACCGCTGTCGGTCACCTCGATCTCAGCCATGCTGGCGCGGTCGCGCGCGCGAATCTCGATGGCGCCGCCCTCCGGCGTGAACTTCACGGCATTGTTCAGGAGATTGGTCAGTACCCGCACGATCTTGGTCCTGTCGCCAACGACCCGCCGACAGAGGGGAGGCACCTCGAAGCGGAAGCGAATCGACTTCTCGTCGGCCTGCTGGCGTATCTGCTCGGCGACCTCGCGCACCACATCCGCCAGATCGAAATCCTCCATGAAGTAGGTGATCCGACCGGCATCGTACTTCACCGACTCGAGCATGTTGCGCGTCATCCCGAGGAGATGGCTGCACGCCGTCGAGATGCCTTGAACGAACCGCAGCTGCTTCTCGTCCAGCGGATTGCGACGCGACCGCATCAGCAGGTCGGCATAGCCCTGGATGGCCGCCAGCGGGACCTTCATGTCGTGCGTCACCACCGAGAAGAACTCCTTGAGCTCGCGGGTCTTGTCGTCGACCTGCGACTCGAGCTGCTCGTTGAGCCGTCGGTACTCCTGGTTCAAGGCGTCCATGCGGGTGGTCTTGACCTCGAGCTCTTTCTGGAAGCGCCGCAGATCAGCGCTCATCCGGTTGAACGAGGTGCTCATGCTCACGATCTCGTTCGTGGACGGCATCTCCACCGAGACGTGGGCCGAGAAGTCGCCTCGACCGATGCGCTCCTGCCCCTGCAGAATCATCTCGAGCGGACGATTGATGGCATTCTTGGTCCATATCGAGATGGCGATGAACGCCGTAACCAGAAACACCACGCCCAGCAAAACATTGCCGAGCACAACGATGCGAAGCCGGCGCGGCAGCTCGTCAACCACGAGGCTCAGCCGCATCACCCCTACGATGCGCGTTCCTGTCGGGTCCGGAATAGCGCGATAGTAGACGTAGGTGATCTCCTTCGACAGGAGCAGCCCGAGCTGGCCGCCAACGGGCGTGCTCTCGACGTCGGCCGACGGGGTCAGAACCCAGAGCTCACGAAAAGGCTCCGCCTGCTGCACCGCCTGACGCAGCGCGTCGCGGTGCAACGGAAACGGCACGGGCTGACCATAGGCCCAGAGAACCACACCGTCCGGGGTCAAGACCTGGAACGAACGCAGGCCACGCACGTGTCCGAGATAGTCGACCACGTCGCTGCGCTGGGCCATGCGCATCGAGAGAAAGTTCGACGTGTAGCCCTCGAGAGGGAGCACGCGCTCGATCCAGGAGGTCACCGCGAGCGCGGAGGTGTTCGACTGCTCTTCGGCCAGCGATTTGATCACATCGAACAGGATGCTCACGTTGAAGTAGCCGGTGATGGCCACCGTGAGCGAGAAGAGCAGGAACAGAAGGCCCGCGATCTGGGTTCGAAGCTTGAAGCCCACCGCGTCTCACCTCCCCCGTTCGTAGCGCCGCACCCGGAAGCGCTCGATCTCGATGCGCTCTCGAGGGTCGATTCCGGCCTTGCCACAGGCGATCTCGAGCTGCGCCGCCACGGTATGCACGCCTTCGAGGCCGGGCAGAAGCACCCCGACCTTGCCGGACGCGCGGACGATGACCCCGTAGCGCGTGGGGTCGAGCGCCGAGATCGAGGTGACTGGCTCTGGCGGTTCCAGCACGTCGACCGCGTACGAGAGCGTCTCCAGCTCTTCTGCCGACACGGGGGGGAAGCGAGGGTCTCTCGAGGCCGCGCTCACCGCGTTGCGGGCCAGCTCCTGCACCAGGGTGGGCTGCGTGGGCAGGGTGGTGCCGATGCACCCCCGCAAGACCCCGTCCTTCTTGATGCAGACAAAGGCCGCGGCGGCTTCGCGAAGGCCCGGCGAGAGCGAACCATCCAAGGGACCAGCGGCCTGTCCCCGCACATGCCCTTCAACCGCCTTCCGCACCAGCGCGAGCACGAGGTCGAGGTCAT
>RGZZ01000065.1 GCA_010028905.1 Pseudomonadota bacterium
CGACCTGGCCTTCGACGAGGGGCTGGTGGTTCGCTGCGGTGACAAGGTGGGCGTCGTGCTCCCCTATGAGGGCCGCGACCCTCGCACCCGCCTCGACTGGGGCTACCGCAAGGCCGGCGTCACCGCGCGCGACGCCTGCGACATCTTCCGCATGCGCGCCATTCGATTCGCCGAGGAGGTCTCCCGATGAGACGCGTCATCACCGTGCTGCTCTGCTTCGTCGCCCTGGCTGCCGCCGTCATCGCGGCGCCCACCCAGCAGGATCCCACGCTCTTCGCCTATCAGGCCTCGAACCAGTACTGGAACCCGAAGGGCTAGGGGCCGAAGATCAGCATCGTCGAGAGCGGGCAGCGCGACGTGTCGTTCGTGGTGCATCGGTTGCGATCGCTGCCCCTGCGCGACGGCGCAATCGAGGTCGAACGCCTCCCGGACAGCGCCCTCGGGCAGGTCGTGCACGCGCACGTCGAGCGGTGGCGCGACGCAACCCCCGCGAATCCCAAGAGTCGCCTGCACCGTGGCGCGAGCGGCCTGGAGGGCGACTACCGCCTGCCCATCCGCGACGAAGGGGCCTACCTGCTCACCGTGAGCAACGGGGTGACGCAGCTGCGCTTCTTGTACTTCGTTTCGCCCCTGGGCGTTGTGGTGAACCACACCCGCGACGTGGTGGCAGGCTACGTATACGACCAGAAGGCGGCGCACCCCCTCGCGGGCGCAACCGTCGATGTGTGGAACGGCCCGGGGCACTGCACGCGGGTGAAGACCGACGCGCGCGGCACCTTCCGCGTGCCGCTCACGCGCACCCTCGAGCACCGTCTCACCGTGGTGGCCTCTGATCGATCGTCACGGGCCGTGTACAGCGAGGGCGTCTACGGCACCGCCGCGGCCGCCGACCAACTCTACCTCTTCACCGATCGCCCCCTCTATCGCGGCGGCCACACGGTGTACTTCAAGGGAACTGCCGAACGCGCAGGCGTGGTCGCCGCCGATCAGGCGCTGCGGGTCGAGGTGCGCGACGCCGCCAATCACGTGCTGCTCGAGAGAGACGCACGCACCAACCGCTTCGGATCGTTCCACGGCGAGCTCACGCTGCCCGAGGTGTCGCCGCCCGGCGAGTACAATGTGGTGACCCAGTGGGGCGCGCGGCGCTTCTACCAGTCGTTCACGGTGCGCCAGTACCGCAAGCCCTGGTTCGAGGTGAAGGTGAAGCCGCAGGTCGCCGATGTGCGGCTGCAGCAGCCGTTCACCGTTTCGATCACAGCCGAGTCGTTCACCGGCATGCCGGTGGCTCGAGGGAAGGCCCACGTCGTCGTGACCGCCGCGCCGCGGGTGGCGCCGGGCCCGCCCGCGCCCACCGACCTGTGGGAACTGCGCAGCGCGCCGCTGCTCGACGCCCCGAAGACCGTCAGCGAGCAAGATGTGTCTCTCGACGACAAGGGCATGGGCACCGTGACCGTGAAGACCGAGGCTGGCGAGACCGACTTCGACTACACCGTCACGGCCGAGGTGCAAGACGCCGAGCATCATCAGGCGAGCGCAAGCGCCACCGTATTGGTGACACGGGCAAGCCTGCAGACCGCCGCATGGCTCGAGCGCGATCTGGTGGCGCCGGGCGATGCGGCCACCGTCTTCCTGCGCGCCACCACGATGACGGGCGCCCCCTGCGCCACCGCCATGAGGCTGCGGGTCGAACGGGCCGACTTCCCCAAGATGCGAAGCACGCCCACGTGGTCGGCGACGGCACTCGAAGGGCAGGCCACCACCGATGCAGATGGGCGGGCCAAGTGGTCGTTCAAGGTCCCGGTCGGCGGTTACTACCGCGTGGTGGCTGAGGCGCGCGATGAGAGCGGCCGCCCTACCGTTGCCCACGCCTTCTTCTGGACCTCGGGGGGAGGCACCGCCAACGGCCAGGCCTCGCTCGAGCTGGTGTCTGACCGCCGCTCGTATCGCGTGGGCGACACGGCCCATGTGCTCATCAACAGCGGCCTGAAAGATGCCTGGGTCTACCTCACCATCGAGGGCACCACCGTGCACGAGCAGCGCGTCTTTCGTCTGCAGGGCGGCAGCGGCACCTGCGAGATCCCGGTCACGCCGAAGCTCTCGCCTGGCTTCTACGTGCACGCGAGCATCGTGCAGGGCGGCCAGTACCTGGGCGGCGCGCTCGCGCTGGCCGTGCCCGACCGAAACAAGATTCTCGATGTGTCGGTGCAGCCGCTGCAGTCGAGCTGCCGTCCGGGCGACGAGACGACGTGGCAGGTGCGCATCAAGGACGTGAAGGGGAAGCCGGTCGAGACCGAGTTCTCGCTGCAGGTGGTTGATGAGGCCCTGCTGGCCCTGCAGGCCGACACCACGCAGGACCCGCGCGCGTTCTTCTACGGCCGTCGGCAGAACGACGTGGTCACGGGCTACACCGTCTCGCGCGAGGTGACGGGCGGCTCCTACCAGAACGTGCCGCAGCGGCCGCGCCCACAGACCGATGTCCCCCGGCACACCTTCCGCGATACCGCGTACTGGAACCCGGTGCTCACGACCGGGGCCGATGGCACGGCCACCGTGAAGGTGCCGCTGCCGGAGAACCTGACCCGCTGGCGCGGCACGGTGCGCGCCATCACCCCGACGGTGCAGGTGGGCCTCGGTCAGGACACGCTGGTGGCGCGCAAGGCGCTCATGGTGCGCCTGGCGGCGCCCCGCTTCATGCGCGTGGGCGACCGGCTCGCCATGACCGCTGAGGTGCAGAACCTCACCGACCGCCCGCAGAGCGTCGTGGCCACCCTGGTCACCAGCGGCGCCGAGATCGCCGACGCCGGGCCGCGCACCGTGAAGGTGGCGGCGAAATCGTCGGGCCAGGTCACCTGGACAGTGGTCGCGCCCGCGGCCGGTCCTGAGCGCATCGGCCTGAAGATCCAGGCGCGCGCCCCCGAGACCGGTCTGGCCGACGGCGAGCGCTTCGACATCCCCGTTCGCCCCTACGGGCAGGAGGTCGTGATCGCTCGCGCGTGGCGCAAGGCCGCGACGACGCCGGGGTCGGCATTGGACGATCGCTTCACCCTTCCCGCGGGCAGCGCGCGGCGCGTCACCCTCCGCCTGGCCCCGAGCATCGCCGCGGCCGCGCTGGGCGGCCTCGACACGCTGGTCACCTACCCCTACGGCTGCACCGAGCAGACCATGTCGTCGTTTCTGCCGGATGTTGCGGTGGCCTCGGTGCTGAAGCGCACGGGTCTGCGCAATGCCACGCTCGAAGGTCGCCTGCCCGCCGTGGTGCGGGCCGGCCTCGTGCGACTCTACGGCTACCAGCATGACGATGGCGGCTGGGGCTGGTGGGAGCGCGACGAGAGCGATGGGCGCATGACCGCCTATGTGGTGTACGGGTTGGCGCTGGCGTGCAGAGCCGGTCATCCGGTGGCGCCGGAGGTCATGCGAAATGGACGGGAATGGCTGCTCTCGCGCGTCATCACGCGTGGTGACCTCACGCCCATCGATGACGAGGAGGATCTCTTCGCGCTGCGCGCCGTCACCGCCGCCGATGCGGTGACGCGTCCGGGTGCGCGCGTCAGGGGCAAGCGGACAGCAGGGCCCCCGCCCAATCTCACCTCGTTTGTGAAGCGCGCCGGCAAGCTTGGCCCCTTCGGCCTCGCCTTGCTGGCTGACGCCCTCGCCAACCAGGGACGCCTGACCGAGGCGCGTCGCGTGCTCGACCTGGCCTGGCAGCGAGGTGTGCCCGAGGGTGAGACGCTGTTTCACTGGAGATCTGTTCGCAAGGACGATCAGTGGGGCAACAGCGATGTCGAGGTGACGGCGGCCCTGCTCGCCACGGCGGTGCGCCTCGCGCCCGCCGACCCGCGCGTGGCGCAGGCGACGGCGTGGCTCATGCAGGCGCGCCAGGGCGAGGGCTGGGGAACCACCCGAACCACCGCGCTCGCCCTGCTGGCCCTGGGCGAGCTCATGGGGTCGACCCGCGAGCGCACTCCCCGCTACGACGCTCGGGTGACGGTCAACGGGCACGCGGTCGGCGATATTGCCGTGACTCCGGATCAGCCCCTCGACAAGGAGCGCGTCATCGAGGTGCCCGCATCGGCGCTGATCGACGGTGAGAACGTGGTGCGCATCGAGGCGAGCGGCGCAGGCGTGGTATACGTCTCGCGCGACGCGCGCGCGTTCGTTCCCGAGGTTCCCCGCGAGCGTGAGAGCGGTATCTCGGTGAAGCGGCGGTGGCAGGTTCGCGACGCCAGGGGCGGGTGGGCCGACGCCACGCGTCCCCTGCGCGCGGGCGAGGACGTGCGCGTGGTGCTCGATGTGTCGTCGCCCGACGCGCGTGCGCACGTGCTCGTCGAGGACCCCTTGCCGGCGGGCTTCGAGGTCACTGAGGCCGACGACGTCAACCCAACCTACAACCGCCGCGACGTGCTCGATGATCGGGTGGCCTTCTTCTTCACCCATCTGGAGAGTGGCATCACCACCATCACTTATCGGGGGGTCGCCGAGAACGGCGGACAGGCACGTGTGATGTCCACCATTGCCGAGATGATGTACCTGCCATCGGTGCGGGGGCAGAGCGCGGGGACCACGCTCGAGGTGAAGCCGTGATGCGCGCGCGTTCCCCCGTTGCAGTGATGGTTTGCCTGCTCGCCATCAGTCTCTGCGGGGCCCCTGGCCTCGCGGGCGAGCCCTGGCCCTCGGTGGGCGTTGCGGCGCCCGACTTCGCGCTGCCGCGCGCCGACCAGAGCGGCACGCTCCGCCTCTCGTCGCTGCGCGGACGCCCCGCCATCGTGACCTTCTGGGCGTTCTGGTGCGACACGTGGCGCGAGGTGCGCCACGGCTACCGAGAGCTCGCCGATCGGGGCGTGCCCGCGCAGCTCGTCGCGGTGGCTGTCGATCCGACGCGCCAGGAGCTGCTCGCGCAGGCCGACGACGCACCCGCGCCGTTCTATCCCGTGCTGCTCGACGTGCGGCACGCGGTCTCCGAGCAGTACCACGTGCGCAAGGTGCCCACCGTGCTCGTGCTCGACGCCCGCGGCACCATTCGCTTTCGCGCGTCGGGCTGGCCGGGAACGCGCCCCCTGATCGACGCGGTGACCCGCGCGAACCGCTGAGGCTGTCGGTATCGGCCCTGAAGCGAATCGTTCACCCAGCAGATCAATTCACGTGGGTCAGAGAGGTCACATACGAATGATTTGTACGTGGGTAGCGTGAGCGGCCCCTCAGGCAAACCACCAGGCCGCGCAGATGGCCAGCCAGGCGATGAGAACCGGCGCGCATCCGCCTGAGCGCTTCGAGCCCACGATCTGGCCCTTGGGCGCCTTTGCCCCATCAACAACCGCGGGGGCCTCGGTAGATGCGACGGCACCGGCACTGGGCGTGTCGTCTGGCGCAAACCCCTCGGCGACGGCCATGAGATCGTGCTTGAGCTCACCCGTGTCGAAGTGCCGCTGCGTCGGATCCGGGTTCACCGACTTGGTGATGACGCGGGCCAGCGCGGGGGGCACCTCCGGCCCCAGCCCTTGCCCTTCGCCCGGGGGGCTGCCAGTGACAGCGAGGTGCAGCAGCGCGCCGGTCGCGTAGATGTCCATCAAGAGATCGGGTGGGCCGCCCGCGAGGTGCTCCGGTGCCTGATATCCGGGCGCACCGCACACCTTTGCGGTGCCTTCGCCCGCGCGAAAGTGCATGCCCAGGCCCTGATCGTAGAGCTTGATCTCTTCGTCTTCGTTCACCCAGACGGTGCGAGGCCCGATGACGCGGATGGGAACCGGATCGTAGCCGGTGTGGAAGAAGTACACCACATCGAGCAGCTTGGCCCCGAGATCGGCGACCATCTCGAGGGGCAGCTTCCCCCCGTGACGCGCCACCAGGGCCTCCCATGGCACGCCCTCGACCCACTCGGAGAGCACGTAGGCGCGATCACCCTCGATGAAGTGATCGACGATCTGCGCCAGCCCTTGATGTCGAAGCGGCGCGAGACGCGCGGCCTCGGCCTCGAACGCGGCGCAGGCTGCTTCGCGATGGTCGGGTGCGAGCACGGTGATATCGTACTCGCGCATGGCCCAGTCGGTGGAGAACCGCTGATCGCGCACCCGATACAGGTTCTCGTCTCTGCCGGTCTCGACCCGCGCCTCGACGCGATACCGCTCGCGCAGCACGACCCCTTCTTGAAGTGGTTCCATGAACACCTCGCGCACCACAGGCTCTTCTCCCCGATGGAGCGGTGTCCATCAGGGAGAAGGGCACTTGGCCACGAGCAGGCGACAGTCCTTCGCCCCGCACTCACGCGCTTACGCGCTCACCTTCAGATCCAGGGGAAATCTCGCGTGGCATAGCGGTAGCCGTCGGTGCGCGCCGAGGGGTTGCCCATGAAGTGGCCTGCCACCTGTTTGTGCTCACGCACCCAGTCTTTGAGGTCTTGCGGACCTTTTGGGTCGGTGGACGGATCGTAGCCAAGGCCGTTGTGCCGCCCTTCCGATCCGCCGGGCGAGACCCCTTTGGTTCCCACGCGCCGCGCCGCGTAGTAGTTGTCGACGCCGAGCGTGTCGAGAGCGGTCTTCTTCGCCTTCACGATGTCTCCGAGCGACTTGTCAGACACGTTCTTGCCGTAGGTCGAGCGGATCTTGTCCCAGTCGAAGCTCTTGATCTGCTTGTTGTCGTCATCCATCGAGGCCTTGGGGTTGCCCGTGCTCTCGCCACCGCCCTTGGTGGGCATCTTCAGGTCGCCGTACTTCCACAGCATGGCCACGTTGTCGTTGAACGGCCCGACGTTCATGGCGCCATTGTCGCTGTAGTCTTTCGACGCATCACGTCCCCCCGGACCGCCGGGTCCGGTCTCTCCCCGCAGCGATGGGCGCGACTGCTCGAAGGGGATCTCCGCCGTGAAGATCGATTTCTGCTCGTTCGACAAGCCGAGATCGGGTCGGTCGAGCAGCCCCGCGATCTCCTGCTTGCCCTGGGCTCGATCGCTGCTGTTGCCCGAGTCGCTGGCCAGTGGCGCCACCTTCTGCCCGGGATCGATGCCGTACTGCGACCCCCCACGCGGTGTGCTGCCTTCATCGATGCTCATGGCCTTCACCGAGCCGCCTCGGGGACCGCCTTCAGCCACGTTCTGGCGCAGCGCGCCCACGAGTTGCGACGATTCACCGCTCTTCTGCGATGCCCTGGCCTCGCTCGACAGCCTCACCGAATCGGGGGCATGACCGGGATGGCCCGCATGGCCAGCAGTCGCGCTCTGCGTCTTTGCGGCCGGCTTGGCGCTCTTCGCCGGCGCGGCGTGCTTCACGCCTCCCGACGCGCCTGCGCTGGGGGTGTGCACTGGTTCGATTGTTTCGCTCATGCCATTTTGTCCTTCCCATCGTCGTGAGAGCACGGCTGCCCATCCCCCGATGCGCAGCCCCTCGCCTTCCTGTGTCATCAGCCTAGCGCGAGATGGGGCCGTGAAAAAGATCGAGACAACATCATTTCTGCGTTCAATGTTACGCCGATGTTGAAATGCTTCGCATCGGCAGCAACAAGCGCGCCATGAATTTCACCGCATCGGACGCGCGCGGCGCATGCGAGAGAAGTTCACACGGCGTTCACGCGCTGTTCTTGGCGTTCGAGGGCCGCGCGCGGCTACACTGGCCTTCCAGCCGCGCCCCTTCGAAACACGCAGTGGGTGCGAGAACAGTGAGAAAGGCCGGAACTCCACCCATGCAGACTGAGCTCAAGAGCAGCAACCCAGAGCGCGACCAGATCCTTTCGCAGACCATCGATCAGATCAACCGTCACCACGGCAAAGGCGCCATCATGCGCCTGGGCGAGGCATCGACCGCGCTGCGGGTCGACGCCATCCCCACGGGCGCCCTCACCCTCGATATCGCCCTCGGCGTCGGCGGCATGCCCCGCGGACGTGTGGTGGAGGTGTACGGCCCGGAATCGTCGGGCAAGACCACCCTGGCCCTCGCCGCGGTGGCCCGCGCTCAAGCCCTGGGGGGGTGCGCCGCCTTCATCGACGTGGAGCACGCCCTCGACCCCACCTACGCCCAGGCCCTCGGCGTCGACTGTGAGAACCTGCTGGTCTCGCAGCCCGACTCCGGTGAGCAGGCGCTCGAGATTCTCGAGCAGCTCGCCCGCAGCGGTGCCCTCGATGTCATCGTGCTCGACTCGGTGGCGGCCCTGGTTCCCCGCGCCGAGATCGAAGGCGAGATGGGCGATGCCCACGTGGGGCTGCAGGCCCGCCTCATGTCGCAGGCCATGCGCAAGCTCACGGCGGTGCTGTCGAAGACCCGCACCTGCGCCATCTTCATCAACCAGATCCGGGAGAAGGTGGGCGTGATGTTCGGCTCTCCGGAGACGACCCCTGGAGGGCGCGCGCTGAAGTTCTTCGCGAGCGTGCGCCTCGAGGTGCGCAAGAAGGAGACCATCAAGCAGGGGGCCGACCCCATCGGCTCACACGTGCAGGTGAAGGTCGTCAAGAACAAGCTGGCCCCGCCGTTCCGCGTGGCCGAGTTCGACATCTTCTTCGGTCGCGGCATCTCGTGGGCCGGATGCCTGCTCGATGTTGCGGTCGACCAGGGTCTGGTGAACCGTAGCGGCGCCTGGTACACCTTCGGTGACGACCGGCTGGGACAGGGGCGTGAGAACGTGCGCGCCTATCTGGAGGAGAACCCGGAGGTGGCGGGACGCCTCGATGCGCTCATAAGGGCATCTGCGCTCATTGCGCCGCAGCCCCTGGTGTCGCCCAGCTCAACAGCGGAACTGGCGTGAGCCGACGGCTGCCCGTTCGATTCTGCATCGAGCGGGCAGCCAGTGCACTGGCTCGCGTACCCAGGCCGCTCGGGCTACCTGCCGAGTGCCTTCTTGATGTCGTCGTCGCTGGCGCCCTGCTTGTTGGCCATGACCGTGAGCAGCAGCACCATGCGCTCGGTGTTCTGTTGCGTCTCGCGGGAAGCGGCCGCCGTTGCCGAGATCTGGTACAGGACAAAAGCGAGAATGATGAAGTGGGTGAAGCCCGCCAGGAAGTAGACGATCGGGCTGATCATTGCGTTGCCCCTCCAATGGGTTGAGTGACCGGACCCGCGGGAAGCCCATGCTCGCGCCCGGTCTCTGCGGGATGCGTCGGAAAGACCGACGACTGGAAGAGGCGCATTCGTTTCGAGACTGCGCCCCCCCTGCCGAGGTTGCGAACCGGTTGCTCAG
Organism: Pseudomonadota bacterium; assembly: GCA_010028905.1. NCBI lineage: Bacteria > Pseudomonadati > Pseudomonadota > Pseudomonadota bacterium. The sequence continues at coordinate 9,157 of RGZZ01000065.1, forward strand.
CGCGCCTTTCGACGCTCCCGGCGCAGGCGTCGCGTGATGCCCCAGTCAGAGTCAGCGTCGGTCTCCAGCTCGCGCGCCACGGCGAAGGCTTCGCTGGCGTCTTCTTCGCGACCGAGAGCCTGGAGCACGTGGCCGTAGTGATAGAAGTGGAGGGAGGTCGCAAGCAAGGCGCTCTCGTCGGAGCAGCCCGCCTCGATGACCTGCTCGATGAGGCGCAGCGCCTCCTCGAGATCGCCCTGCTTGAAATGCAGCCAGCCGACGGTGTCGGCGACGTGCGCATCGAAGAGCTGGGGCGCCAGCTCTCGCGCCTTCTCGGTGTAGAGAAGGGCGAGCTTGGGATTCTCTCCTCGCTCGACCATGCAGTAGGCCAGATCGTTGTACGCCGCGGCCTGGTAGATGGCGTGCGGGGTGAAGCGCAACACCGCGTGGCAGTGCTCGATGGCCTCGGCGTAGCGCCCCTCGCGGATGCAGAGGTTCCAGATCAGGTTGTGGACGGACGCGCTCTCGGGAACAACAGCCACCGCCGCCTCGAGCTCCTGCAGCGCACGCCCGAAGAGCCTCCGCTGGCGATAGCGCTCCGCCACGACCAGATGCAGCACGAACTCGGGGGGATACCGACGACATCTCTCCAGGGCGCCGCGAAGCAGATATCCGCCCACAATCGCCGCCCAGAGCGCCACTCCCGCCTCCACGCTCTCCTCGGAGTCGGCTTCCGCATCGTCGCTGAGAAGGCCCTCGCGCTCGAGCGCGCCGCGCACACGCTGGAGCGCCGCGCCGAGAACCGAGACGAGCCGCTGGTAGACCTCTGGCTCTGCCAGGGGCCGATCAACGATGCGGCGGCTCGCCATGCGCGCCTGCATGCCCAGCCACTCCTCGAAGACATACTCGAACGAGACCGCTGGAAAGCCCAGGGAGGCTGCTGGGCGAGCCAGCATGGCTGTGGCTTCTGCCCTCTCGTCGACCACGCGCCGTCGCCCCCGCTTCGCGGGTCTGCGGTATGCCTGCGGGCCCACGGAGACCCCGCGCAACAGGCACCCCCCTGGCCCGACACCTTCAAGCCAGGTCGCGTCAGGCTCAACGCCCATCGGGGCGAAGGGCTTCACCGCATCGCCGGGCTCGCCGTCGTCTGAAGCATCCCAGAAGCACGAGAGGCCGACGAACGCACCCAGTCGGGCCGCGAGGCCGAAGGCATCCTCGACATCGGCCAAGGCCTTGCGCGACAGGCGGCGCATCGGCTCAGACGCCTCGGCGTAGGCCCTCACCTGCTCCCCCGCTACGAGATGCGATACCAGATGCTCCACCTCGCCCACAACGGCGGGCGAGAAGAGCGAGGCGCTCTCCGAGAGGCCCGTGGTGAACTCCTGGAGGGAGCGTTCGAGGTTGCCTTCCTCGAGCGCGGCCAGTGCGAGGCGGAACGAGACGTCGACGAACGCGGGCGCAAAGGCGCTGTCGAGCGACGCCGCAACACGATAGGCCTTGCGCGCGAGGCGAGGACGGCCCTGCTTCTCGTACAGCATGCCGAGGGTGAGGTGCATGTGCGGATTGTCCGGCTCGAGCGCGACGGCGGAAGCGACCTGCTGCGCGGCTTTCTTCAGCTCTCCCATCGCTTCGTGGCAGAGTCCGAGCTCATAGGCCACCGCGGCATGCTCTCCCCCTTCTCCGCGGGTGCGCGCCTTCTTCAGCTCGAGGAGCGCCTGTTTCATCTGCCCTTGGGCGCGCAGCACGCTGGCCAGGATCAGGTGGTGCTCCGCAAGATCATCGCCGGAGGCCATCGCGTCGCGCAGCACGCCCTCGGAAAGCGCAAGAAGACCTTTCTGACGGTAGAACAGTGCGAGGTCGGCTGCGCGCACGGCAGTGCTGGCCACGTTGCGTCGACCGGTTGACGTGAGCGCGGCACGGCTTGTGCCGCGAGGGCGAGACCGAAGCGGCGTTGCGGCGTCGGGCTCCAGCCTGGCCCAGCCCCCATGGAACGACTCGAGCGCGGCGAGTGCCCGATCATGTCTTCCCAGCAGGCCGTGGGTCACGACGAGGGCTTCGCGGGCGCCGGCGTGCAGCTTGTCTTGTCGGCCTAGCTTCTGCAGCAGGCGCAGCGAGCGCTGCGGCTCTCCGCTGGCAAGGCTCGCCACGGCGTCATCGTAGAGACGCTCGATCTCAGAGAGGTCGTGCCCTGCTTCGGCGAGCTCATCGCGGCACTCGGGGCAGGTTCGCACGCCCGTCACGCCCGCTCTGCATCGAACACATCTCATGGCTGCTCCACTTCGCTGCGCGCCGACCGGATGAGAGAGTGGACGGTGGCTTCCCACCGCTCACAGCAGGGATCTTCCAGGCCCGGAAGGCCTTTCCTCCCGTCAGAGCAGGGGGGACCGCGACGGAGAAGAGAAAGGCGGGGCTCTCTCGAGCCCCGCCCGCGTCACCGCGCATGCGGTGGATGGCGCGATCAGTTCGGGGAGACCTCAACGGTCTTGCCGTTCGCACCCTGGCGATGGAGCACGTTCGCAACGGTCTCACGAACCTTGCCGCTCGCCTCGTTCATCTTCTCAGCGACCTTGCCCTTGGCGGTGGTGGTCCACTCGCCGACGTCTTCCTTGATCTCCTCGGCCTTGGTGGCCGCGGTGGCCTTCGCCTGGAAGGCCTTCTCCTTGAGCAGCTCGCGGGTCTCCACGCCGCTGCGCGGTGCGGTGAGAATCGCGGTCGCGGCGCCGATGAGGCTTCCGGTGAGCAGGCCGAGCACGAAGCCGAGCCCTCCCTTGCTGACCTTCGACGGCTTCACTTCGTTGCACTCTGACATGATGTTGCCTACCTCTCGTTGCTAGTCAAAACGATTTCGTGTCTTGCGGTCTGCGCTCTCGAGACCGTGTTCACACCCTGACTATACAGCATGTTCCTCCTCCGCGCACCTCCCACTTCGAGTGAAAATCAGGGGGAGGAAGTTCTCCCTCTTCCGAGGGATATAGCCCGCGATGAAAACGGCCGAGCCCATTCAGATCTCACGCCGCCTCACGCTGCTCTGGGGCCCTCGTGGCCGTCGCCTCGTGGAAGACGTTCTCTCGAGCGTGCCGGCGTCGCTCGGCGCGCTGGCGCTGCACCTCGTGGTGATCGACCCGCGGCGCCGACAGGCTCTCTGGGCGGGAAGCCGCCTTGGCCGCGCGGAGGCGGCCGAGACCGAGGCCCCGTGCCCCCCCACGCTGACGGCCGGGCCGGCGTCGCACATGCTGGGGCTCGCCCCGGTGCTCGGCGCACTCGGCGATCTCGATCGACTCCACTGCATCCCCCTGGCAAGAGGCAAGCGCAACGTTGGCATCCTGGTGATCGACGACCCTCCCCCCGAGTCGCTTGCGACGTTGCGGCGCCACGCTCGCATCTGCACCGCGGCACTGCTGCTCCTGCACGACGCCATGGTCGATCAGCGCGAGCTCGAGGGCTATCGCGCCCTGAGCCATCTGCTCGACGTGGGCGCGCCCAAGGATCGACGAAGCCTCGCACGGGCCCTCGGGCGCTCGATGGCCAGCGTCACGCGCGCGCGAACCTGCCTCGTGCTGGCGCGCGCCGACGCCACCCAGCCCCTGGTGGTCATCGGATCGCGCGGCTACAACACGCGCCGGACGCAGAACCTGGTGATGTGGCCCGAAGAGGAGCCCTGGGCGAGTGCCCTCATGGCACAGAGCGTGGTCGAGATCGCCCCCGAACGGCTCGACTCGACGTGGCGCGGCGCCCTGGGCGATGATACCCTCATGCTGGTGCCCGTGCGCTGGCTCGGCTGGGTGCGCAGCGCCCTCATCTTCCCCGCCGATGCCGACAAGACCGGAGGAACCCATCTGGTCGATCCCGCGCAGCTGGGCAGCGTGGGGGCGCACGCGGGCCTGCTCTGGCAGAACGCCGAGCTGCTCCGCCGCCTTCGCCGCGACGAGGAGGTGCTGCAAGGCCTGATGCAGCGGAGCATCCAGGTGCAGGAAGAGGAGCGACGGCGCATCGCCAGCGATATACACGACGGCGTGACGCAGCGCATCGTCGGCATCTGGTTCCGATTGCTGGCGCTCGAGAAGCTGCTGCCTGAACCGCCCGACGGAGACGAGGTTCGACGGGCGATGCAGACCATCAAGGAGCAGGTCGACCTGAGCATGCAGGAAGCGCGGGCCGCGATCTACAACCTGCGCCCCTCGACCCTCGACGACCTGGGGCTTGTGCCGTCGCTTCGATCCCTGGTGAGCGAGTTCCGCGCGGACACGCAGGTCGATGTCGATCTCGAGGTTCGCGATGAGCGCCGTCTCCCCGACCACATCGAGGTGGGCATCTATCGCATCGCGCAGGAAGGGCTGCGCAACGTCCGCAAGCACGCACGGGCGACTCGCGTTCGACTGACCGTGCAGATGAGCCCCGACAAGGTTCGCCTCACGCTCACAGACGACGGGCGAGGGTTCATGCAGAAGAAGAAGGGGGCGGGGCGCCTGAAATCGTTCGGACTCGAGTCCATGGCAGAGCGCGCGCAGATGATGGGGGCCGAGCTCTTCGTGAGCAGCACCCCCGGCGAAGGCACGCGCGTGCGCGCGTCCATTCCCGTGCCACCTGAGGCACAGGCGTGAGCGACACGCGCATCCGCCTCGTCATCGCAGACGACCATGCCATGGTGCGTGAAGGGCTGCGCACCATGCTCGCCCATCACCCCTCCATCGAGGTGGTGGCCGAGGCAGATACCGGTGCCGCGGCCATTGCCGCGGTCGAACGCCATCGCCCGGACGTGATCCTGCTCGACATCCGCCTGCCTGATGCGACCGGACTCGAGGTCTGCCGGAAGCTGAACGAGCAGCACCCCAGGGTCAATGTCGTGATGCTCACCGTCTACGAAGACGAGCACTACGTGCTTGAAGCCCTGCGCGCCGGGGCGAAGGGATATCTGCTCAAGAAGGTCACCGACGACGAGCTGACCCGGGTTCTCAAGTCGGTGTGTGCGGGCGAGATCGTCGTCGACCCGTCCCTGGCCAGCCAGATGGCGGTGCGAAGCGCCCAGGCCGCGCCGGCCGTGCGGCTCACCGAACGTGAGCGCGAGGTGCTCACCGCCATGGCCGATGGCCTCAGCAACGCGGCCATTGCCAGCCAGCTGGTCATCAGCGAGGAGACGGTGAAGACGCACGTGAAGTCGCTGCTGCGCAAGCTCGGCGCCCTCGACCGCACGCAGGCCGTGTCGCTGGCCCTGCGCAGCGGGCTCCTCCGATAGGTCCATCGGGAGCACGTCCGCCCCACCCAGAGGGAGAATCGCGCTACCACGCCGAAGTCCATGGGCCAACAACGAAGGGGTAGTTTCCAACCACAAAGGCCCCTGCCTCGCAAGCGCCAGGCGCGGGTGAGCACGGGAGAGCCCCTTCGTACAACCAGGAAGGCGTCAGCACGCTTGGCTCAGTTGGATACGGGATTCCAGCTCGCGGTCATCAAGGGTGAAGACCGCGGTCGAATCTTCCCGCTCCGATACGAAGAGATCCATCTGGGGCGGAAGACCTCCACCGCTCAAAATCCCTATTGGGTCTACTTTGCCGAACCCACCGTGTCTCGTCATCACGCAACCCTTCAGTGGGATGGCGCCCGCCGCCTGTACTCGATTCACCATCGCTCACAGACCAACCCGACACTGGTCAATGGCAAGCGCGTGGTCAGTGCCTTGGTCGGGCCGGAAGACGTGATCCAGATCGGTCTGCTCGTCTTTCGCGTGGAGAAGGCCGAGGTGACCTCACCCGCAGCCTCGCTCCCAGATATGATGGGGGTGCCGCGGAACGCGCCGGCCGAGCGTGAGGTGTCGCCCGCGAGCATGGGACCTCCGCCGCGCCCCCCGGTTCCGAGTCCCGCACAGCCTCCTCGAAAGATCGCCGACAAGCCCCCAGAGAGCACCCGCGACGCCGGTCCTGAAGGTGAGCCGGAGGCCGTAGGTGAGACCGGGCCCGAGCTGCAGACCGGGTTGCGGCTCACCGTCACCGAAGGCCCTGATCGTGGCCGCATCTTCCCGCTCACCGGCACGGTGCTCTACATCGGACGCCGGGAAGGCATGGGAGACCGTCGCCCTACGAACGCCATCCTGCTCAACGATGACGATCTGCCCCGCGAGCAGGTGCTCCTGGCGTGGAACGAGCGCGAGCAGAGCTACGGCATCTTCCACGTGGAGAGCTCGAACGTTCCCACCCGCGTGATCCGACTCGACCGCGGAGAGGCCCTCACAACGCTGCTGAACGCCGATACCCAGATGCTGCTGCAGCTCGATGACGTGGTCCGCTTCGGTCGAAGTGCCCTGCGCCTCGAGCTCGATGCGGCCCTCGAAGCGGCCCGACAAGGCACGTCAGCGGCTCCCGCGGCGCGAGCCCCGGAAGAGAACGTGCGCGCCACGCGCGAGATCCCGGGCATCTTCGACAGCCGGAAGCCTCCTCGCGAAGAAGCGACCCCGCAGAAGCAACCAGAGGGCTGGCAGCCCGGCGGAGACGAGTCGAGCCGCCGTCAGATCAAGCGCGCCCCTTCACTGGGAGAAGAAGAGATCCCGCTCGCGCCCGCGGCCCGCCGCCGGCGTGAGACCCCCACAGAGCCCGTCGATGCCGCCTCGAGTGAGAAGCCAGCGCTGCCGCGCCCGGTATCGCTGTTCTCAAGCGATGAGGACACCGAGGCGCCTCGCCCGACGAGCGAGGCAAGAGAGGCTGCCCCGCTCAGCGACCGACCTACCGTGTCGAAGCTCGGAAATCCCGGGCCGCAGTCGAAGCCCGTGATCAAGGACGCGCCTCCCCCGCGCCCGGCATCGCCGGAGACCGGGGTCGAGCGGCTTGACACGCTCTATCTTCCGACCCTCGACGTGAACCTTGTCC
>RGZZ01000066.1 GCA_010028905.1 Pseudomonadota bacterium
CGCTGCCCAGCCGCGTTCGCGCGTCAGACGCTGACTAGTCTGAAGCGACAGACAGGCGCTTCAGCAGATGATGGAAGTTGTAGTTCCCCCCACCGACCACGGGCAGATGCGTGTCGACGGTGTGCGGGGTATACCGCATGAGCGCGTGGGTTGCCGCATTGTCGACCTGGATGCGGCGCTGGTTGTAGTCGACGCTCATTCGATGTGGATATGACAACGCCTGACCTTCATCGAACAGCTGTCTCATGAGCTGGGTGCCTTTGTCCACCTGTGACGCGAAGGTTGAGCTGCGACCCGCGGTCCCCCCGCCGTCGTTGTAGGCGTAGCCCATCGCCGAGCGCAACACCCATGCAGGGGGCACCTTCTCGCGCGTGACGAGGCTGTTCTCCTTCTCCAATGTGGCGAGAATGACCCGGGGATTGACTCTGTGAGCCGCAGCGGCGTCGGCGATGATGCGCGCGGCCTGGCGACCGTCTTGCTGATAGGTCGCCAGGAATGAGTGGTTGCGCTCGAGCACGCTCTGGATCTGCCCGACGTCGAGGGCTGTGGCATCGGTGAACTCCTCGTTGCTCATGAGGGCGCTGAAGTTCACCTTGTGCGCGACATAATCGCCTTTCTGGGTCGGCACCCGAGGATACACACGCTCCCCACGGGGAAACGCACCCCAGGGTGCAGTCGAGTCGGAGGGTGAGGTGAGTGAGCCGAGGGCGGGCGCGGGAGAGACCTGTCCCAGCGACGTAACGTCGAGGGCGGTCGTCGAGGCGACGGTCGCGGCCCCGCCAATCGGAATCGCGGCCGCAACAAGCATGGCGGTGCCGAGAACGCGGCGCATCAGGCTGTTGCCTGAGCCTGAAGCCTCGGGAAGCGCCTCGACCGAGGGTCGGAGGGGCGCCACGGCATCGGTGGCGACGTCGGTCTCGTAACTGGCCCAGGGAACGACGACGGCAGCGGAGTCAGGCGGGCGCGACGCAACCGGCGCGGACGAGCAGCGATACGAGGACGGGCGGTGGGTCTGCAGGGCCCCGAGCATCACGCGCTCCTCTCGTGCGTCACGCGCCCGTGAGGGAGGCGTGTGGCCCGTAGTATACACCATCTTCCGCTCTACGCATAGAGGGGGTCTGAATCGTCGTGCGATGGAGACGTGCTCGCCTGTTCGTCTGTGGCTGTATCTCTTCGCAAGAGCCCATAGGCGAGCAGCATCAGGGGCAGACCGCTCGAGAGAAGAACCCGCATCGCGTGCCAGAAGAGAGACTGCCACAGAAGCGCAAAGGGGAGGGCGTACACGGCGAACATGCTCACGCAGTAGAGCAGCATCGAGCGCCGCAGCGGCCGACTGTCGGTGACTGCCGCGAACGGCAGCAGCCACGACGTGTACCACGGCCACACACGGGCGCTGTAGAAGAGCATCAGGGCAAGCGTCATGCCGAGGTACTCGCGCACCACGTCGCGGCGTGTTCGTATGCAGGCCGCGCGCCACAGGCAGAGCAGCGCGAAGAGGAACGAGACCATGGCGCGCGTGGCCTTGAAGCCTTCGCCCTCATACACCGTGAGATACGACGCGTGACGCAGGTGGATGAGAACCGAGTGGAACGAGTGGGCATTGGTGAGGATGTGTGGGTTTGTCAGGGCAGCCCGTGCCTCCGGTGAGGCGAAGATGGTGAGCGCGAGCCCCCCCGCCGCGCAGCACGCGAAGAGCGCTCCCCAGGCCAGGGCAATGCCACGGCCCGATCGCAGCAGCCATGCACCTTCCGCGAGGAGCAGCAGAACAGCGGTGGGCTTCACCAGGCACGCCAGGACGCCAAGCACCACAGCCACGGAAGCCCCCCGCAACGTATCGGTGCACATCAGGCGCTCGAGCGAAGCGAGAGACAGAACCACCAGCAGAACGTCACAGTGGCCGTTGTTCACGATCTCGATCAAGATCAACGGGCACGCCAGATAGGTGAACGCAGCCCTGGGTCCATCGAGGCCGTTGGCGCGCGCGATGCGTAGCACCAGCCAACCCGCGCAGAGATGCGCAGCGAGCCAGCAGAGCTTGAGGAAGTAGAAGGCCAGGGGCACGCTCACCGTGGAGACGTAGCCCGCCAGAACGAGGAAGAGGCCGGCGACCGGGCCGTAGGGCATGGCGAACGGGTACCAGGCATACGGGGCATACCAGTCGATGACGTCACCAAATCCGTGTGTCCACGGATTGAGGCGATGAACGGCCCAGATTCGCCCGAACCCCACATACGCCATCATGTCGTTCGAGTTCACCCCAGGATAGGCCGCGAGCGAGAGCCCCCCGAGCAATGCACCCACCGCGAGCACACCGCGCCCGGAGAGCCCGAGCGCTGAGAAGTGTCGAATGCCCCAGAGCCAGGTCACCGACAACGCGAGGCCGACACCAACGTACGCCCACTGCAACGGGTAGTCGTACTCGTGATTGAAGATCGATTGCGCGGCCACGTCGGCGGGGCCTTGCAGCACGACCCCCCGGAAGCTCAGCGCAGCCAGCAGCGCGTAGAGCGGAACGCTCACGCCCAGGAACAACGCCCTATTCATCGTGCAGCCCCAGGGGCAGCGTCAGACCGTAGCCCAGCACGCTCTGGCACAGCAGCCGTGCGTCGAACCACTGCGCCTGTCCTCCGTCGGAGGCGATGCGGATATCGTCGCCCAGATGGCGACGCGCGATGATCAGGGAGGCAGTCACCGCGATATCGTAGGGGCGCAGGGCGGTCTTCGTGCGGTCCCAATAGCGGCCGGCGTCGTCGGCCATCACGTCGCTGGCCGTGCGCGGGAACCAGAAGGTCTCGTAGGCACAGGTACCCGGGCATCGACGTCTCGCGTGCTCCTCTTCCCACATCGCTCGGGTCGCGGCCTCGCGCTCGCTCTCCGGCATCGACAGCAGAGAGGCCAGGGCCATCATGCGAGAGAAGGCGCTCGGCGCAACCGACTGCGGATGGCGACAGCGAGTTCGGCCGTTGAAGACGATCTCCTGGCGATCGATGCGAGGACGCCCGGTGCCAAACGCCCCCGCCAGAGGGACGTCTTGACGCTTGAGCTCCGGCAGAAGCCGGGAGAGATCTTCGACGATGGCCTGATACCTGGAAGACGCGATGGTGCGACGGCGATACCAGTAGTGGCTGTATCCCATGGCAATACCCCCTCTTGATGCACGCCATGAACTGGCGTGATGTCATCGACGCGCATCGACGCGCCGCGGGGGCCATGATGACAGACGTTTGTTGCCGCAACGTGAGCGTTTTGTAACCCCAGACGAACCGCAAGATGAACATGTCTCGAAAGCAGGCGCCCACGACCGCGCGGTCAGGGCATGACGCTGTAGACCTGCTGAACGGTTGTCTGGAAGAGCGTGATGCAGCGCCAGGCCACGAATCCCCCCACCGCGAGCATGAGTATCGGGGGCAGAACCGACGCCATGCGACGAAGCGCGTTGTCAAAGTCGATGGCCAGCAGCTCGGCGGCCTTGAGAACGCTGGCCGAAAGCGTTCCGGTCTGCTCTCCGGTCACCACCATCTGGAGGGCAGATGGGGGGAGCACACCCGTCGAGGCCAGCGCCGCGGAGAACGAGCTCCCTGACTGCACCTGTTCGTCGACCCCCGCGAGACGACGGCTGATCACCGTGTTCCCACTGGCGCGGGCGGCGATCTCGACAGCCCGCCCGAGGGACAGCCCCGCCTCGAGGAGATCGGCCAGCGCCCGCAGGAAGCGCATCACGGCGCCATCACGAAGCACAGCGCCCAGCAGGGGCACAGACAAGGCGAAGGCATCAACGACCATTCGGGTGGCAAGTGAAACAGCAGATGCTCGGGTCACGGCGAGCAGCAGCCCCACGGTCCCGTACAGAACCGCCAGGGGAATCATGACAGCCACCAGATACGCCATCAGGCCTTGCGTGAAGAGGAGGAAGAGCTGCGGAAGAAAGATGGCGGCGTGCAGCAGGAGCACCGGATAGGCGCACTGGCTGAGCAGGCGCTGACGCATCTCATACGTCTTCTCGAGAGCGTCTGCGAGGCCGTTGAGTCGCCTGTCGAGCTGCCCCCCCGTCTCGCCCGCCTGGACGAGGCTCACCGTGAGCTCGCTGAAGTACTCCGGATATCGCGCCATGCACTTGTGCAGCGGGAGCCCCCGGTTCAGGCCCTCGGTCATGGCCTTCAGCGCCTCCCCGAAGTGCCCGGGGGTGTGCGCTGAAAGCGACTGCAGCGCCCGTCCGCTGGTCAGCCCGCTATCGATCATGGTGGCGAGCTGACGGAACAGCACGGCCTGCTGACGAAGGCTCACCCCCATCAACAGGCCGAGCGTGCTATGCGGCCAACGACCCTCCTCTGTGCCAGAGTCGGCCATCGGCGAGGGAATCACGGAGCGGTGCTCCGCGTGATGCGACCTGTCTGGGGCGCGTTGAGCGGGGTGCTCTTCTTCACGTATCCCGTGAACACGTCACGCGCGAGTTCGTCGTAGACGCGGTCCTTGACCTCCTTGAACACGAGCAGGCCGTCATTGCCCTCGGCCAGGAAATCGACCGTCGCAACCCGATACGTCTTCGCGGGATCGACGGGCTGACCGCCCACCTTCACGTCGTAGGGCCGGCCACCCGCGCCGATGCGGAACGTCAGCCCAGAGACCTGGATGGTGCCGTGGCTGTCGCCCACGCCCTGGGCCACGAGGCGCAGCAGCTGGTCGCCGGTGAGCTTCAACGTGACGAGATAGTTGTCGAACGGCAGCAACGTGTACACATCGCTGACCTTGATGGGGCCTTTGTTGAAGTCGGAGCGGATGCCGCCCGCGTTGTACACGGCCACGTCGGCATCGACCTTGGTGCGAAGCGCATCGGTGACCACGTCTCCGAGAATCGAGTCACCCTGCCCCGCGGCCGGCGTGCGCGTGAGGTCTTGCGCAGCCTGACCCAGCACCTGGTCCATCGCAGGTCCGATGCGCGCCTGATAGCGCGCGATGAGACCCGCGACAACCGGATCGGGCGAGATCTTCAGATCGAGGACGGGCACGAGCTCGTCCTTGCGCGTGTAGTCGATCACCTTGCCGCTCTTTCGGTCGAGGGTGACGTCGAGGCAGCCCAGGTAGCGCATGTACTTGCCGGCCTGCACGATGACCGTGCCGTTCACGAGCTCGGGGTCCTTGAGCGCCGTGTGGGAGTGGCCACCCACAATGACAGCGATGCCCGGCACCTGCTCGGCAAGCGCCTTGTCTTCCTTCAGGCCGAGATGGCTGAGCACGATGATGACGCGGGCGCCATTGCGACGCATGCGCGGAATCAGGGTCTTGAGCGTCTGCACCTCGTTCTCGAAGCGAAAGGGCGAGACGTTCTGCTTGAAGCTCATGTTGGGGGTGCTGGGGGTGACGACCCCTGTGATGCCGACGTTGACCCCGTCGATCTGCTTGATGATGTACGGCTTCACGCCTGCCGGCGCCGCGCCGGTGGCCACCTCGACGAGATTGGCGCAGACGATGGGACGCTTTGCGTCGTGAATCAGGGCGGCCAGTGTGGCCGGCCCCCAATCGAACTCGTGATTGCCGATGGTGCCGGCGTCATAGCCGAGATGGTTCATGAACTCGACCGTGGGGCGCCCGCTGAAGAGGTTTGAGATGGGGGTTCCCTGAGCGATGTCGCCCGCGTCGAGCAGCAGGGTGTGCCCGGGGTGCTGGGCCCGCTTCTGCCTGACGAGGCCCGACATGTATGCCGCGCCACCGACCTTCTGCGTCGCGGGGGCGAGGCTCTTGTCGACCTCAGGCGTGAGGTGCCCGTGCATGTCGTTGGTGTGGAGGATGGTGATGCTGAGCGTAGAGCCGGGGGCCGGCGTGGGGGATTCTTGTGGCTCTGCCAGTGCGGGCGCGCACAATGCGCCCAGGAGAGCGGCGGCGACAGCGGCGCGCGCCATGAAGCGAGAAGCAGGGAACAAAAGATTCATGCTCCTTTCCGTATCCGAGACAGAGGGAAGGCCTGACGTGGACAGACGTGCAGGACACCTGCCCGGCCAGCCCTGATCAGCAGCAAGCCTGCCTGCCCGGCCTGGGCGGAGCGCAGGTCATCTCCCTCTTCACCGTTGTCTCTGATGGTTCGGCCGCGCAACGAGGCCTCCTGCGACACGATGTTACCGGGATGTGAATAGTCGCCCCCGAGCGTTCGACCGCTCAGGGCTGCGGCTCGGCGTCGAAGACGGTGCGCACGCAGCCGTCGCGAACGCCGTGCTCGACGCACTGGCGGAACTCGAGAACGGTGTTGATGGCGACCTCGCCCTGCTTGTGCGTGTGCGCGGGATTCGCGCAGTAGGTGAAGAACAGCAGGCGCTTCACGAACTCCGCGCTCTGGCACAGGGGGCACGTGATCGCGCGCCCTCCTTCCTCTTCGCCCGCTTCGTGCTCGGCCTCTGCCGCTGGCTGTGACATCGATTCACGACTCTCTTTCAATGGTGTGCGCCTCGTGAGACGGCCCCCGCCTCATCGCTGAGGGCGGGCGCTGCTCAGCCCAGGGACGCCAGTTCGGAGACCACGCGGGTCGCGTTGGCCGGACGCCTGCCCGGATCAGATGACATGAGCTGCGACAGCAGGCGGTCGAGGGCCGCCGGCACCGCGGGATTCACCTTGGAGACGTGGGGCCCCTCCAGCTCGCTCTTCTGCTTCATCAGCGCGGCGATGCCCGCGTGGGCGAAGGGCGACTTGCCAGACAGCAGCTGGTACCCCAGCACGCCCACGGCGTAGAGGTCGACCTTGCCGTCGATCTTCTTGCCCGCCATCTGCTCGGGGGCCATGTACTCGACGCTTCCCACCACCTGCCCCTGCATGGTGATGGTCTGCATGGCCGCGGCACGCGCGACCCCGAAGCTGTGCAGCACGACCCGACCGTCCGCCAGCACCTGCAGCGCCTCCGGCCCAAGGTTTCGATGGATGATCTCCTGCTTGTGTACGACCTCGAGCGCCGACGCGATCTGACGCAGGATCTCGATGGCCTCAGCAGGTTCGACAGGCGCCCGTTCGGCGAGGAAAGCGGCAAAGCCGAGGCCTTCGAGGCGCTCGAGAATCATGTATGGCACCTTGCTGGCGCGCTCGTCTACCCGACCACGGCTCACCAGGCGGATGATTCCAGGGTGACCTATCGACTCGAGCATCTCGGCCTCGCGCTCGAAGCGCTTGAGCTCGTCGGCATCTTGAAGGCTCGCGCGCGCGGGCAGCTTGACCGTCACCGCGGTGCCGTCAGCCGCCGTGGCCGCGTACAGCGACGCATACGGGTCAGTGGAGATGAGCGAGTGAATCGTGCAGTCGCCCACCCGCGTGCTGCTGATCGGAAGCTTGAGGGCGGCCGCAGCCTCGTCTACCGGGGAAGACTCGGCGTCGCGTCTGCGCAGCTTGAGCGCGATGGCAATCGCGACCGCCACGACGACGATCACGCCCACGAGGACCGTAGGCTTCATGAAAAGACCTCCCGACCGAGATACGGGCGATCGAGCGGTGTGACGACCGCCCTCGCGCGAGATGCGCCGCACCGCCGGGTTCTGTTGATCGCGTGCCGCGCCGGGAGGGATTCGCGCTCCGCGGCGACAGCCCCTCGTGGGTCTGCTATCCTTGTAGAGGCGAGGAAGCCGATGCTATAATGTCGAACAGGTTTGATGGGCGAGAAGCACCTCGCTCGCGTGCAACAGGGCGACGAAAGGAACAGCCATGAATCCTCTGGCGGCCATCTTCAACTTCCTGAATCAGGGCGGCTTCACACTGTGGGCCCTGGTCTTCTGTTCCGTGCTCCTCGTGGGCGTCATCTTCGAGCGCTGGTTCAAGATCAAGAGCCTGCTCGTCGATCACGAGTGGATGCTCGCACAGATGGCGTATCTGCTCCAGGAGGGGAACCACCAGAAGGCCCTCGAGTTCTGCCAGCAGGTGCCCGGCTGCCTCCCCCGCGTGTTCGAGGTAGGGCTCAACCGCTACGAGCGCCGACAGGAAGACATCGAAGGCGCGATGGGCACCACCATCACCGAGCAGGGCCACCTGCTCGACGAGCGCCTCGGAATCATCGGCACCATGGCCGTGATCGCGCCGTTCATCGGCCTCTTCGGAACGGTCATGGGCATCATTCGCTCCTTCGAGGACATCGCGAAGAAGGGGGCCTCGAACCCCTCCGTCGTGAGCGCTGGCGTGGCTGAAGCCCTCATCGCCACCGCTGCCGGTCTCTTCGTGGCCATCCTCTCGGTGGTCGCCTTCAACTACTACAAGAACCGCACCAAGATCGCCATGCAGCAGATGCACATGGCGTCGAACCGCCTGGTGGAGATGATCCTGCTCTCGCGTGAGAAGCAGCCGTTCCCCGAAGACCTGCGCGCCCCGATGGGCGAGTGATGAGCCGAATCGAGACAACGTGCGAGGGAGGTGAGCCGGCATGGCGGTGAAAGCGGGCGACGGCGATCAGGACGTGATGGCCGAGATCAACATCACACCGTTCACCGACGTCCTTCTCGTGCTCCTCATCATCTTCATGATCGCCGCGGGCGCGGTGATGCAGAACAACTACGGCCTCAACCTGCCGAAGGCCGCGAAGGCCGGTGAGGCGCAGGAGAGCAACATCATCATCTCCATCACGAAGGAGAGCCAGATCTACGTGGGAAGCCGGAACCTCGAGATGAACGACCTGCTCCCCTACCTGAAGCGCCTCAAGGCCGACAAGAACACCGATCGCGTCATCATCATGGCCGACGGCAAGGTGAAGTACAAGCAGGTCATCTCGGTCATGGACTTGGCCAAGAACGCCGAGCTCACGTCCATCGCGCTGGCAACAGCGCCGAAGGACGGCCAGAACGTCCCCGCCCCCACAGCTCCCTGACACGCAGATTCGAGAGAGGAGGTGAAGCACGATGGCAGTCAAGGCCGGAGACGGTGATCCAGATGTGATGGCAGACATCAACATCACCCCGTTCACCGACGTCCTTCTCGTGCTTCTCATCATCTTCATGGTGGCCGCCACGGCGGTCGTGCAGAACGGCTTCAACATCAACCTGCCCAAGGAAGCCAGCACCACCAGCGCAGATGATCCGAGCGGAATCATCGTGTCTGTGTCTGTCCCTGACGCGGTCAAGGTCAACGGTCAGCCGGTCGCTGCAAATGAGCTCGAAGGCTACCTGCGACGGCTCAAGGAGAACAAGAACACCGACCGCGTCATCATCATGGCAGAAGACAACGTGGAGTACCTTCAGGTTGTGAGCGTCATGGACAGCGCCAAGGCCGTGGGGCTCACCGGCATCGCACTGGCTGCCCAGCCGAAGTAGCCCCGAACACCGTCAGCGCGCGCGCACCAGCCGGGCGAAGTCGTCGAGGCCGAGGTCTTCGGCGCGCGCTGTCGGAGCGATCTCCGCGCGCCGCAACCAGCTCTCCACCTCGCCCTCCCCTGGCATCAACGCGCGCAGGGTGCTGCGAAGCATCTTCCGACGCGCGGAGAAGGCCGTCGCGATGAGCGGTCTCAGCATCTCGAACGGCACGTCGACCGGCGGCGCCGCGAGAGGGCGCAGCACCAGCAGCGCGGAGGCCACCTTCGGCGGAGGGCGAAAGGCCGATGCCGGAACATCGAGCGCCACCTCGGTGCGCGCGTGGTAGTGAACGTAGTGCGAGAGCGGCCCCACGTCACGCCCGCGCGTGGCATCGATGCGAACGGCCACCTCGCGTTGCATGAGCAGGGCCATCACGCTGAAGTGAGCTCTCGCCTCGACGAGCTTCTGCACGAGAGGCGACGTGATGTAGTAGGGAATGTTGGCGACACAGCGCCAGCCAGGCCCCTCGAGCAGCCCATCGAGGTCGAGCGCCAGCGCGTCTCCCCACTGAACCTCGACCCACGGGCAGGTTCGCCGCACCGCGTCGAGACGACCGTGCCAGTCACGATCGAGCTCGACGGCAAGAACCCTGCCCTCAGCGCCCACCCGCTGCGCCAGCACCGCAGTGAGGGTGCCGGGGCCGGGTCCGATCTCGAAGACCGCGTCTCCCTCACGTACCCCAGCCGCCTCCGCGATTTCGCTGAGCGTGGCGGGATCTTCCAGGAGATGCTGTCCGAGATGCTTCTTGAGTCGCACGCGCGGGCTTCCTCCGTTCAAACGGGTCTCACGGCACTCTGACAGGACGCTGGCCCCGACTGATTCTTGCAGGCTTGCGCCCGTTGGCATATAATACCACGGCACCGGAGGTCCGACCGTCGACATGCCCGAGATCGCGGCACCCAACGCCCCAGCATCAACGCCCTCGCCCCGAACGCGCTACACGTGGAAGCGAGCTCTCGCCTTTGCGTTCTTCGTGTTCGTCATGTCTGCCTGCATCCTCGTGGGCGGCAAGTTCTACATCGTCTATGTGACGCCTGCCAGCATCATCGCGCAGGAAGGGAGCGTCTGGGAGGGGGGCATGAAGACGATGCAGGCCCCCGGCGAAGTGGCATTCGGCCTGCGTGACCGCCTCAACATCCTCTGTCTCGGGGTCGACTACAACTACGACAACAAGGACCAGCATCACACGAAGTTCGCCCGCTCCGACACCATCTTCATCCTGAGCATCGACAAGCGCGGGCAGGTGCTCAACATCGTGTCGATCCCCCGCGACCTGCGTGTCGAGATCCCTGGCGTGGGAACCGACAAGATCAACGCCGCGTTCGCCAACAAGGAGACAGGTGATGTCCCGCTGGCCCGAAAGACGGTGGAGGCCCTCGTGGGGGTTCCCATGGATCACACCGTGGTCATCAAGGAGTACGCCGCCCAGGCTGTCGTGAACGCCGTAGGTGGGGTCACGGTGAACGTCGAGAAGAACATGGACTACGACGACAACTGGGGCCACCTGCACATCCATCTGAAGAAGGGCGTGCAGAAGCTCAACGGCGAGCAGTCGGTGGGCTACGTGCGATTCCGACACGACGAAGAAGGAGACCGCGGTCGCATCCGCCGCCAGCAGCAGTTCATCGATGCGCTGCTGCGCGAGCTCAAGAAGCCGAGCTACACCACCTACAATGAGGTCGCCAAGGTGTTCAAGGAGAACATCCAGACCGATCTCACCATTCCCGAGATGATCGACATCGCCAACGTCTACCGCAAGTTCGATCGCAAGAAGATCAAGACCGCCAAGCTCGACGGCGACGATGTCGACATCGGAGGCGTGTCGTTCATCCAGCCCAACGATCGGGAGATCCGCCGGACCTGCGTGCGCATGCTCAGCGATCGTCAGGGCTTCTTCCCAGATGAGGTGAAGGTACAGGTCCTCAATGGCAGTGACGTGAAGGGTGCGGCGCGCGCGTTCGCCGATGTGCTGCTGGCGCGCGGATACGACGTCATCGACGTCGACTCGACGCGCAAGCCCGCGGAGGAGACCTACATCGAGGACCACCGCAACCTCCCCCAGGCAGACCAGGCCCTGCAGACCCTGATGGGCCAGACGCTCATCGTCGATGGCCGATCGAAGGTTAACCAGAAAGCCGACATCACCATCGTCCTGGGGAAAGACTGGGCGCACCGATACAAGGCCTACGAGGCCCAGGGCGCCGCCCTGCAGGCATCTCCATCGGCTGACGCCAGCGGCAGGCCGGCCGTGATCCCCACGACCGACGTTCCCGCGCCCCAGGTGCCGCGCATGCCCTCCACCAACCTCGAGAGCCCGCGCACACCCGATCAGCCCACGAGCGAGGTCGAGTCTGGTCAGTCTCCCCCCGCTCCTTCGGAGCTGACACGACCCGATGGCAGCCCCGCGGCCACGATGCCCGCCCCACTGCCGTACGCCACCGACGAGGGCCGCGCGCCGCGCTGACCCCTCCGAAGCCGTCTCGATCAGAGGGCGCGGAGACGGTCGAGGCGCTCCTCGAGGTCGCGCATCGAGACGTGGTGGGTGAGGTCTCCACGCGTCTTCTCGATGCATCCCCGGGCCACGTCGGTGGAGCGGCGCAACCCGCGGGTGAGGGCATCCGGGTAGTCCATGGAGGTGAGCATCGAGTAGATCTCGTCCATGCGCGCAAGCAGCGTCTCGCTCGGACCAACCTCGCGCTGGCGCAGCCTATCGAGGATGTAGCGCCGCAGCTCCCCCACCGATTCAGCGAGGCCGTTGAGCCAGGCCGCGTCCTCCACGCGCAAGGCCTCCGGTGAGGGCAGCGGGGCGTCGGTGACCAGGGCCAGCGTGAGCGAGGCTTCGGCGAACTCCTTCTGCGCGTCGTGGACGTAGCCCGCATGGTAGACCTGGGGGTGCTCGGCCACCTCCTGGTGGACCTGATCGAGGGTCGCGCCGGCCTTGCCGACGAGCCCTCGCGCCTCGTCGAAGTCTCCCCGGTGGAGCGCGCGGATGGCCAGGCCAGACGCGCGAATGGCCTCACGGTGCAAGGCCAGCACCCGCTCGCGGACACGCTCGCTGCGCTCGAAGCGCTCGCGGATGCGACCAGCGATCTCCTCGAGTTCCACCTCCACACCTCCAGCAGCGCCCAAACGAGGCGCGTCGTCGGCCTCGCTCCCCCTCCAGACCCGTGGACACAGGGGCACCTGGCCGCTCAACGGGAGTACGTCGTCGCCGTCTCGTCTCCCTATCCCCGCGATTCGTCAGTCAGCAGCACTGGAGGCCCCGCAACGAGAGGCACAGAATCCCCCCCCATGGCATCGCTCCCCCCCGCGCCGCTCACCCGCGGCCTGCATCTCAGGGGAGAAGCGTGGTGGTCACCACCACCACCAAGATCAGGGTCCCGCCGCAACCGCTCTCGCCGCGCTGCGCAGATGACGTGCGCATGGCCCTCGAGCGGGCCACCGAACCGCTCTTCGTTGGAGAGATCGCCCCAGACGGCCGCAAGATGAGCGGCCCGCCCCCCGCACTGCTCGACGCGATGATCGCGGCGCGGGTCGCCGATCTCACCGTGGTCGAGGTCGACGGCTCTCGCGGCGCCTCCGTGAAGGGATATCGCGATGACGAGCCCGTTCTGCCGCGCCATCTCGATCGGCTCTGCGTCGTCGTGGGCGCAGATGCCGTGGGGGCCCGCCGCGACTCCGCCCTGGTGCACCGGAACCACCTTCTCTGGCCGCGGCTGAGACTCCGCGACGAGACGGCGCTGGGCGCCGATGATGTGGCTCGAGCCCTGCTCGACCAGCCGTCGTGCCTGGCCGCAGCCAAGCGCTTCTCGACCACGGTGCTCATCAACAAGATCGACGACGACGACACCCTGCGCAAGGCGAACGCCCTGGCGGACGCGCTCTCACCGCACCTCGAGGCACGAGGCGTCGTGCGCATCGCGGGCCGTGGACGCGCGCTGCCAGACGAGGTTGCGGTGATGTGGCAGCGGCGGCAGAGACGCGAGGTGCACGCCGTTCTCCTGGCCGCTGGGCGCTCGATGCGGTTCGGTTCGGCCAAGCTGGTGGCGCCCATCGACGGGATTGCCGTGATCGCGCACGCACTCGATGCGCTGCGGGCCTCCGCTGTCGCGTCGATCACCGTCGTGCTGGGGCCTGCCGCAGAGATGGTGCGAGCCGCGGCAGGCGAAGCGGAGCGCGATGCGCGGGTTCGATTCGTCGACAACCCTCGCTTCGAACAGGGTCTGTCGACCTCGATCGCAGCCGGGGTGGCGGCCGCTCCCGACGGAGACGGGCTGCTGCTCGCGCTCGGCGACATGCCGTTCATCACACCCGACACGATCGCACGGGTTCTCGAGACCTACGCCAGCACGCCCTTCGACATCGTGGCCCCCCGCCACAACGGGCGTCGTGGCCACCCCGTCGTGCTGTCCCGGCGCTTCGCGAATGGCCTCTCGCGCCTGGAGGGCGATTCCGGCGCCGCTCCCCTGCTGGCCGCGCATGCGGCCGATCTCTGCCTCATCGACGTCGAAGACCCCGGCGTGCACCGAGACATCGACGTCCCCTCTGCGCTCGAGGAGGTCGTGTGAGGAACGCGCTGCCCACGGTGATCGTCCGAGGCGCGGGGGATCTCGCGACCGGTGTGGCCTGGCGCCTGCACCGCTGCGGCTTCCCGCTCCTCGTGCTCGAGCTCGAGACCCCGCTCGCCATCCGCCGACGCGTGGCGTTCGCGCGCGCGGTGCTCGACGGGCGATGCGAGGTCGAGGGGGTCGAAGCCCGCAGGGTCGATCAGCCCGTTCTCGCGCGACTGGACTGGGTTCCTGTACTCGTCGACGCAGAGGGTCGGTCCATCGCGACGATGCGCCCACAGGTCGTAGTCGATGCCCGCATGACAAAATCAGCCAATGACACCCTGCCGGATCAGGCCCCCCTGGTGGTGGGGCTGGGGCCGGGGTTCGAGGTGGGACGGCACTGCCATCGCATCATCGAGACCCAGCGCGGGCACTTCCTGGGGCGCGTTCTCACGCACGGCACGGCGCACCCCGACACCGGCCGTCCAGGTGAGCTGGGCGGGCACGACATCGCGCGGGTTCTTCGCGCCCCGGCAGACGGCGTCTTCAATGCCACCATCGAACGGTGGGCGACGTCGAGGGCGAGGCCGTGTGCGCGCAGATCGGCGGAACGGTGAGGGGCCTCCTCACATCCGGGACAGCGGTGCGCCGAGGCCTGAAAGTAGGCGATGTCGACCCGCGGCCCGAAACCACCTTCGACCTCGATGTCATCTCAGACAAGTCGCGCGCCATCGGTGGCGGCGTGCTCGAGGCAATCATGGAATGGTGGCAGACCGTTGGCTGAGCGAACGACCATCACGAGCAAGGACGGCACGCGGCTGTCGCTTCACCGCTGGACCGCCGCGAATGCGCGCGCGACGCTCCTCGTCGTGCACGGCTACTGCGAGCACGGGGAGCGCTACTCCGAGCTGGCCGAAGCCCTCGGCGCCCGCGGCATCGAGACGTGGTCGCTCGACCTGCGCGGTCACGGTCGCTCAGAGGGCAGGCGTGGGCTCATCGTGCGGTTCGACGAGTACCTCGATGACGTCGATGCAGCAGTGGCCGCCATCAACGCGGAGCGCGACGGGCTTGCGCACTTCGTTCTGGGGCACAGCAACGGGGGGCTGACCGCCTTTTTCTGGGCGGTGCAACGAAGTTCGGCAGCCAGCATCCGTGGGCTCGTGCTCACCAATCCGTTCATGGGCATCGCCCTCGCGGTGCCCGCGTGGAAGGTTGCCCTGGCGCGCGCACTGGCACGCGTCAAGCCTTCGTTCTCCTTGCCGGCAGGCCTCGACCCGGCGATGCTGTCGCACAACGAAGCCAGCAACCACGCGTACAAGACCGACCCGCTCATCTTCAGGAACGCGACTGCAGGGTGGTTCGTGGAGGTGGTTCGCGTCCAGCGCGCGCTCGAGACCTGTGGCCCGCTCGGCATGCCGGCGCTCTTCGTCATCGGTGAAGACGACGGCGTGGCCTCTCCCGCCGCCTCCCGTGCCGTCTACGATCGCCTGCACGCCCCGGAGAAGACGTGGAAGGGCCTGCCCGGCCAGTATCACGAAGTTCTCAACGAGCCTTGGCGAGCCGACACCTTTGCCCTCATCGGCGACTTCATCGAGGGTCACGTCGGAGAGCGCTGACGTCACCGCCCACCCCGCCCGTGTTCACATTTTGTTAACATGTGTATGGGTTCGGAAACACGATTCCGTGCTATAATCTGGTAGTATACGCCGATTTGTGCCCTGGTCGCGCCTGCGCTCGTTCGACAAGGCGCCCCCTGCACGAGACGGTTGCCCACAAGGAGGCAGGCCGATGGCCGAAGACAAAGACCGCATCGAGCAGATCCGCGCGCGCAGGGGCCGAGACAGCGTCCAGCTGAGCCAGAGCGCTGGCTCCAAAGTCGGCCAGGTGAGCACGGGGGTTGCGCAAGAGACCCTCGACAGCACGGCGCTCCTGGGCGTAGACTTCAAGTCACCGTGGCAGCGCGACCGCGTCACGCTCAGCCTCGAAGCCCAGATCTCGATGGTGGAGCAGCGGGCAAACTACCGCAACTCCGCGGTCGACCTCGGGTAC
>RGZZ01000067.1 GCA_010028905.1 Pseudomonadota bacterium
GAGCTCGACCTCTCCGCAGGCCAGGCACCAGGTCTCTGTGGCGTCGGCGGAGAGGCGCAGCACCAGTAGCGAGGCTCCGAGCGACGACGGGCCTGAACCCGTGTGCCTCGGCTCGGTGCTTCTGCCGAGCAGACGGATCTGTTCGGAGAGCGCGTGAACCGTTCGCCCCATCGCGTCGTGGTCGATGTCGTTGCGCAGGGCCGAGCAGGCCGCGTTGAGAGCGCGCTCTGCAATCGCGGCACGCGGTTCATCGGTGGCTCCGTGGCCGACGGCGATGACCGCGAGTCGACCGTCATCGAGGGCCAAGGCTCGGACGGTGGAGGGCGCGCCAGGTGGCTCGGAAGGATGAACATATCGCACCGTGATCGCGCGTTCGGGCTGCGAAGCAGATCCGTCTCGGGAGACTCCTCTTCTCGGGGGGCGTTTCATGGCGGCCTCTTCTTCTGTTGCGTGGATGTGGATTCCTGTTTTGAGGAGCGTGATTTGGGGAACGCGATTCGCGTATCTTCTGGCGTCGCAGCCTCTCCCACGCGAGGTTTCACAGCCCTTTGAGTCATCATCGCAGACTCACGTGATCAGCCTTTTGCCGGGATGTTTCTCAGCGGTTGACGATCTGTGAACATCGTTCGCACGGAGATTGCCATCTTGCGATCAGATGTTGCCGGCGTTCTCTCGCTGATCGAGATCGTGGCCGGAGTTTACATCTGGTTCATTGATCGGCGGGGGGCTTGCCCGTACAATGAGGGGTGTCGAGGGCTGAACACGTGAGAAGACAGCGTGGGCCCCGCCATCGATGTGCGGCCGAGAGCCGCCTGAGAAAGAGGTGCAGTCATGGTTTCAGGCGCCAGCGTGGGCAGCATCACCTGGAAGGCGCTCACCGGACAGAGCGTGGTCAACGTCTCCGCGAAGAACCCGGACGAGCTCAAGCGGAGCGAGTTCGACACGTCGCACATGCCGACCGACATGGCCGATCTCAGCGACGCAGATCGCCTGGCTCTCCAAGAGGAGAAAGCCAACAAGCATCTCAAGTCGTTCTACGCCGCGGGCGTCGTGTTCGACAACACGGTTCGCATGCTTGGCGGCCTCGGCAGCACGTGGGGCCTCATCCAGGGTGTGATGGGGCACCAGCTCGGTGGCTGGATTGCCGTGGGTGCTGGCGCGGGCGCCGCCCTCACCGTCACCGACGCGGCCTTCCAGGTCAAGATGGCGGCCGTGAACCGCAACCAGGCCGCCGCTGTAGATGGCACCTTCACCATGGTGCAAGGCATGGGCGTGATGCTCACCGCGATGGGTCTGGGACGCATTCCCGCCCTGGTCGCTGCTGGCGCGGCGGTCGGCAAGATCGCCTACGGCGTCTACACGGCCTCGAAAGAGCAGAAGCGCAAGGACGAGCTCAAGGACCAGATCGCAGCGGAGAAGGAGGCCCAGAAGGCGGCCGGCAATCAGCCTCCTGCCTCCCCCACCGCGCAGCCGCAGGTGCCGGACGTGACCGGCGCGCAGCCGGTGACCTCGGTGCCTTCGTCGACCGAGCCGCCTGCCGCATCGTAGCGCATCGCATCAGGCCGCTCACGCGCCTGTTGCAGAGGGGGCCGAGCGCCAGAAGGCGTCTCGGCCCCTTTTCCATGCGGCTGCGCCGGCTCGACGAAGGGGGGAACGGGGACTTTTGCACCCCTCGGCGAACCCCTACCCTGGCGGCCTGACGCCGCACGACAGTCTTTCTGGAGGCCTTCCTTGAACCGCTCGTCTCGTGCTCTCACGCTGCTTCTCGCGCTGCTCGTCATGATTGCCCATCCGCGCGATACCACCATCGTCATCGGTGACGCCGAGGTGCTGCGCATCCGCGCTGACGCCGGCGGGCGAACCGCTGCTCAGCGCGCCGCGGCGATGCGCCAGCGCATCGTCGACATCTACCAGGCCATCGCGAAGTCGAACACGGCGCTCAAGCCGGACGAGGTCACGCTCGACCTCGCGCCAGGGGCGCCTTCGGTGCGGGTTCGCGGCATGCTCCTGCTCACGGTGACACCGGAAGACGCAAAGCTCAACGGCAACTCCACCATGGAAGAGCTGGCCCGCATCTGGCACGTTCGTCTTCGCGACGCCATGGTGAAGGCGGCGCCACTCCCCGAGACCCTCGAGTACCCGTCACCGGGCGCAAACCCTGACAGCCCGTGATATCGGCATGACGGCGCGACGGTTTGACATCGACGACTGCCACATCCACTTCTTCACCCGCGAGATCATGGCGGCCTGGCAGCGTCGCCGAGAGCAGGCGTCGCCACACCTGCTCCAGGCGGAAGCCCGCAACCACGCGCGACACATGCAGAAGGCCGACAACCTGCAGTGGGAGGCGCCGGACGGGCCGGTTGACGCTGCCGGGCGATGGCTCGAGCACTTCGATCGCGCGGGGGTGCGGCGCGGGTGCTTCATGGCGCCGGAAGCCGAGAACGCCGAGCTGCGGGCGTTCCTGCGGCAGAGCGACCGCTTTCTGGGACTGAGCTGGATCAACGCCTCGCACGCGGACGCGGCTGCGACGCTCGAGCGGGAGCGTGAGGCGGGACTGGTGGGCGTGAAGCTCTATCCGGTCTCAGCCGGCTACCGTGTCAATGATCGCGCGTGCTATCCGTTCTATGAGAGTGCGGCGCGAACCGGCATGTTCGTGATGATCCACTTCGGCATCACCATCGGCTACAACGCCGATCTGGCCTGCGCCAATCCTCTCGACCTGCATCCGGTGGCGCGCGACTTCCCTGACGTGCGCTTCGTGGTGTGCCACTTCGGCGCGGGGTTCATGCGCGAAGCCCTCATGCTGGCCTATCAGCAGGAGAACGTCTTGTTCGACACCTCTGGAAGCAACAGCTGGATGCGCACGCAGGTCGAGAGGCTCACGCTGAAAGACGTGTTCGAGCGCTTCATCGAGCTGGCTGGCGCGGAGCGCGTGCTGTATGGCAGTGATTCGACCAACTTCCCACGGGGGTATCGGAGCAATGTTCTCGAGGAGCAGCTCAGCGTGCTCGAAGCGCTCGACATCACCGATGCCGAGCGCGCCCTCATCCTGGGCGGAAACCTGCGGCGCCTCATCGCCGGCAATCGCGTTCCGGGCGCGCAGGGCGTAGATGTGGAGCCGGTGAGCGCTCCCGCCTCGGCCTCCCTGACGGGGTAGGGAGTCGCTGGGGGGGATGCCGAACCCCCGATTCACGCCCCAATCCATCGTGACGCGCCTGGCGCGTGGAGCCTGCATGGACCCTTTGAACCCAGCCATCGATTGGACGCGCGTCGGTACCGAGTTTCGCTCCGCGCGCCCGTTTCACCATGTCGTCATCGATGATTTCTTCGCGCCTGAGACGGCCCGCGCCCTGGCTGACGAATACCCCGCGTTCGATGCGCCGGTGTGGTGGCGCTACGACAACCCGCTCGAGAACAAGCGGGCGTGCAATGACTGGAACCGTTTCCCGCCCACGACCTATCGCGCGCTCGCCTGGCTCAACAGCGACGTGTTCGTGGCACGCATGTCTGCGGTGTGCGGCGCTCCCCTCTTCGCCGATATCGGGCTCAACGGTGGAGGCTGGCACTGCCACGGGCGCGGGGGAAAGCTCAACGTGCATCTCGACTACTCGCTTCACCCCAAGCTGGCCCTCGAGCGACGCCTCAACCTCATCGTCTATCTCTCGCCGGGCTGGGATGCGGCCTGGGGCGGGGGGCTCGGCTTGTGGGAAGATGACGGCGGCCGTCCGGGGCGCCTCGGGCGACGCGTCGACTGCCTCTTCAACCGCGCGGTTCTGTTCGATACGACCCAGAACTCGTGGCACGGCCTGCCGGAACCCATCGAATGCCCCGAGGGTCGCACCCGGAACAGCCTGGCTGTCTACTACCTCTGTGAACCCCGCCCCGACGCTTCTGAGCGGGGAAAGGCGCTCTACGCGCCCTACGGAGACCAGGTCGATGACCCCAGGGTTCTTGAGCTGATCCGGCTGCGCGCGGATGTCGCCACAGCGCATCGCGTGTGGGTGAGCGATACCTCGCTCGAGACCGGGGTGTCAGCGCCGTGATGATCTCGGTGGTCATCCCTACCTGGAACGCGCGCGAGATCATCCATCTGCCCCTGGCTTCGCTGCGGCGTCAGACGCACGACGACTTCGAGATCATCGTGGTCGATGATGCGTCCACCGACGGCACGGGCGATCATGTTCGTGAGCACTGGCCCGAGGTGCGCCTCGTGCGCCTCGACGTGAACAAGGGGTTCCCTGGTGCGGTGAATGCCGGGATCTTCGCGGCGCGAGGGCATGCCATTGCGCTCTTGAACAACGACGCTGAGGCCGATGAGGGCTGGCTGTCGGCCATGGCGGCGGCCCTTGAGAGCAGCCCGCGCGTGGGCATGGTGGCGTGTCGCATCCGGGTCTACCACCATCGACATCTCCTCGACTCGGCCGGTATCTTCGTGACCTCGTTCGGGTCGTGCGGGAACCTGGGCGCGTTCACGCCGGACGGTCCCCCCTATGATCGCGCGATGCGCATGATCGGTCCCAATGGCGCCGCCGGGCTCTACCGACGGGCGCTCTTCGAAGACGTGGGAGTTCTCGACGAGACCCTCGTGGCGTACTACGAAGACACCGATATCGCGCTGCGCGCCCAGCTGCGCGGATGGGCCTGCGTCTACGCGCCTGACGCCGTATGCTATCACGTGGGCAGCGTCACCAACGCCGCGCTCGACGCGCCGACCCTCGATCGTCACAGCGCCGCCATCGCCATCGATGACGCGCGGGCCCCGCAGCCCGCCAAGACCAGTCCGCGGGTCATGTATTACGCGGCGCGCAACTATCCCATCATGCTGATGAAGTTCGTGCCGCTCTCGATGCTGCTCGCCGACTGCTGGGCCATTGCAGGCTTTGAGCTGAACATGCTCGCGTTCGCGATTCGCAACCGGCTGTTCAGGAGCTTTGTGCGGGGGCGGCTTGCGCTGCTGCCGGCGCTCCCCGACGCGCTGCGCAAGCGATTCACGCTCGCCGCGTCACGCCGCATCTCGGCGCGTGAGGTGCGCGCGCTCTTCCGACGCCCGTCTGCCCGAGAGCTCTTCGGCATCGTGCTGCGGCGTCTGCGTGGCGGCGAGAGGCCCGTGGGGTAGGAATGGACGCGGGCCTTCAGGAAGACCCGGGCGTGGAGATGCACAAGGTTCTCGTGACCGGCGGTGCCGGCTTCATCGGTAGCGCTTTCGTTCGCTATCATCGCGCACACCACCCCCAGACGCGCCTGGTGGTGCTCGACGCCCTCACCTATGCCGGTCGTCGTGACAACATCGATGAGAGCGATGCCGGTGTGGAGTTCGTTCATGGCGATGTTCGTGACGCTTCCCTCGTGGAGCGCCTGCTCGAGGACGTCGATGCCGTGGTGCACTTCGCCGCCGAGTCGCATGTCGATCGCTCGCTCATCGACGCCGAGGGATTCATCTCGACGAACGTGTACGGCACGCATGTCATGCTCGAGAGCGTTCGAAAGCGTCCGGTGAAGCGCTTCCTCCACGTCTCCACCGATGAGGTGTACGGTTCGGTGACCGAGGGCGACTCACGCGAAGGCGATGCCCTGAACCCCACCAGCCCCTACTCGGCCAGCAAGGCTGCCTCCGATCTCATGGTGCTGGCGCACGCCGCCACCCACGGCACGCCCGTGCTGATCACGCGCTCTTCGAACAACTTCGGGCCACGCCAGTACCCGGAGAAGCTCATTCCCCTGTTCATCACGAACGCGCTGCAGAACATCCCGCTCCCGCTCTATGGCGACGGTCGGAACGTGCGCGACTGGCTGCACGTCGATGACAACTGTGCGGGCATCGACGCGGTTCTCCGGCGTGGAGCGGTGGGTGAGGTGTACAACCTCGGCGCGGGCAACGGACGTACCAACATCGAGATCACGCAGGCCATCCTGGCGGCCCTCGATCGCCCGGCGAGCCTGATCCGCCCCGTCGCAGACCGTCTCGGCCATGATCGTCGCTACAGCGTCGACATCACCAAGGCGAGAGCGCTCGGCTGGGCACCTCGGCAGTCGTTCGATGCATCGCTTGCCGCCACTGTGGCGTGGTATCGCGACAATGAGCCCTGGTGGCGCTCGGTGAAGGAGCGGCAGGCCGAGTTCCGCGCCTATTATGAGCGCCAGTACGGCGAGCGGCTGGCCTCGTCTCCGCCGATGGCGCCGTGAGAATCGCCATCACCGGCGCGGGGGGCATGCTGGGCCGCGCGCTCTTCGACGCCGTGATCAACCAGCACGAGGTCGTTGCACTCCCGCGTGAGGTGCTCGATGTGCGCGACGCGGACGCCGTGCGCGACTGCCTGGCTGAGGCGCGCTGTGAGGTGGTGGTGAACTGCGCCGCCTTCACCGATGTCGACGGCTGCGAGTCTCGGGTCGAGGAGGCCATGGCCATCAATGGCGAGGGGCCTCGAAATCTCGCGGCTGCGTGTGCGCGACAGGGCGCGGCGCTGGTTCACATCAGCACCGACTATGTGTTTGCGGGCGATGCCGGACGAAGCTACGAAGAAGATGATCTTCCGAGACCGTGCAACGCGTACGGGCGCTCCAAGCTGGCGGGCGAGCAGGCGGTGCGCGCGACCCTCGATCGGCACTGCATCGTGCGCACGTCGGGCCTCTTCGGTCTTCACGGTCCGAGCTTCGTGCGGGCCATTCTCGCCGCGGCGCAGACCCGTGACACGTTGCGCGTGGTGCGCGATCAGGTGTCTGTTCCCACCTATGTGCGTGATCTGGCCGACGCGCTCCGGTTGCTCGTCGAGCGCGAATCGCGCGGAACATGGCATGTGACGGCCACGAGTGAGGGCGTGCCGTGGAGCGACTTCGCGCGTCAGCTGCTGGAAGCGGCCGGTCGGACGCAGGTTCAGGTGATCGATGTCACCACGGCGGAGCTGGGGCGTCCGGCTCCCCGACCGGCGTTCAGCGTGCTCGCCCCCCGTGCCTGGGAGCGCGCGGGACTGGCTCCCCTGCCTCCCCCGCTCGATGGTCTGCGCCGCTTCCTGCGGGAGTGGGAGGCCTCTGCCCGATGACCGCGCAAGCCTCGATGGGGGAGGCCGCGCACACAGGCCGACCCCGTCGTCGCATCTTGTTCCTCTCGCTGTCATCGACCCAGTTCGGGGGCGGCGAGGTCTTCTTGTTCCATCTCGTTCGCCATGCGCTTGCGTCGTGCGACGTGTTCGTGGCCTGCGCCGCTGAGAACCGGCTGCTGGTCGAGCGCATGAGAGATCTCGACGTCTCTCTCATCGAGATGCCGCTCTCATACCGGCAGGTTCCTGCGGGGGTTCGTCGGCTCGTGGCGTGGCACGCGCGAGAGAGGTTCGACCTCGTCTACGCCAACGGACGGCGCTCGCAGCTCTTCGGCTCGTTCGTTGCACGGCGCACGGGCCTGCCCATGGTGGGCGCAGATCTCATCGTGCACCTGCCGTGGAGCGGCGGGGTACTCGCGTTCACGCGAAACCTTCTGGCCAGCCTGCTCAATCGCGTTGTTGCGGTGCCGTGGGCCGTTCGCATCATCACCATCTGTGAGTTCGTCCGACAGGAGCTCGTGAGACGCTTCCGCGTCTCGCCCGAGAAGGTGGTGACGGTGTGGAACGCCGTCGACGCCGAGCATTTCGCCCCGCAGGCTGCGGATGCGTCGTTCGCCGCCTCACGGGGCATTGCTCCGGACGCGGCGGTGGTGGTCTGCTCGGCGCGGTTGGTCGAGCACAAGGGGCAGGCCGTGCTCATCGATGCCATCGATCGCCTGCGCCGCCAAGGACGGTTCGATGGCTGGCTGGTGCTCATCGGAGACGGTCCGGATGAGGCGCGCCTGCGTGCCCGCATCGCCGGTACGTCGGCTCCGCATCGCTGCATCATCACTGATTTTCCGATGGACATCCGACCCTGGTACGCACGTGCTGACGTTGTTGTGCTGGCCTCTCGCGAGGAGGGTCTCCCCACGGCCTTGCTGCAAGCGATGTCGATGGCGCGGCCCGTGGTGGGGACGAATGTGCAAGGCATACCAGAGTCGGTCACGCACGGGGAGAACGGTCTGCTCGTTCCTGTCGACGATCCCGCGGAGCTGTCGGAGGCCCTGGCGCGGGTGCTGGCAGACCGCGAGGCCGCGGTGCGCATGGGCGAGGCGGGCAGGCAGCGCGTTCTGCGCGACTTCCGCCTCGAGATCATGCTTGCGCGCTTCGACGCGGTGCTCGATGACGCGATGCGCGCGCACGCTGCGAGAGGTGAGGGGGCGGTTCACGCGTGAGGCTCTCCATCTGCATGGCCACCTTCAAGCGCGGCGCCTTCATCGAGGCCACGCTGCGCACCATCCTCCCCCAGCTCACCGACGATGTCGAGCTCGTCGTGGTCGACGGCGCTTCTCCGGACTGCACGCCAGATGTGGTGGGGCGGCTCATCGAAGAGGGAGCGCCCATCCGGTACTTCCGCGAGCCCGTGAACTCTGGCATCGATGGCGATTATGACAAAGCCGTCGGCTATGCCCGTGGCGAGCACTGCTGGCTGATGCCCGACGACGACTGGCTGCGGCCGAACGCCATCGCGCGCATCCTCGAAGCCGTCGCACGTGGGCCTGAGCTTGTGGTGGTGAACGCAGAGGTTCGCGACGCAACGATGCGTCGCGTGCTCAATCCTTCGCTGCTTGCCTGCCGGGACGATCACGGCTGGGGGCGAGGTGACACCGACGCCCTCTTTCGTGAGACCGCGGGCTACCTGTCGTTCATCGGTGGGGTGGTCATTCGTCGTGACCGCTGGATGGCGCGCGAGCGAGCGCGCTACCATGGCTCGCTGTTCATCCACATGGGGGTGATCTTCCAGACCCCTCCGCTCGAGCGGGTGTGGGTGATTGCTGAGCCGCTCATTGTCATCCGCTATGGCAATGCCATGTGGACCCCTCGCTCATTTGAGATCTGGATGTTTCTCTGGCCAGATCTCGTGTGGTCGTTCACCTCGGTGGGAGAGGCTGCCCGCAGCCACGTTGTGGCGCGGGAGCCCTGGCGCAGCCCGCGCGTGCTGCTCTACTACCGCGCGATTGGCGCCTACGGGCCTGAAGCCTTCGAGCGTTTCCTGGCGTCTCGCCTGCGTGGCCTCGAGCGGTGGCGGGCGCGTCTGATCGCCGCCCTGCCCCTTCCGTTCGCCAATCTCGTGGCGGTGGGCTGGCTGCTCACGCAGGGCGAGCGGGCGCTTCAGAACCTGGTTGATCTGCTGGCCGTGCCTTCCGCTCACGCAAGCCGTCTTCTCGCGCGGCTCGTCGGTCGCGGGGGCTGACCACGTCAGTCGAAGAGATGCGCCTCGAGCTCTCGTAGCAACGGGCCACTCGACGGCCACATCCGGATCGTCCCAGCGCAGCGTGCGCTCGCACTCGGGACGCCACGGGCCACAGACCTTGTAGAGCATCATCACCTCGTCGGCCATGGCCACGAAGCCGTGAGCGAAGCCGGGCGGCAACCAGAGCTGGCGGCCGCTCTCTCGCGACAGCTCGACCGAGATCCAGCGGCCAAAGGTCTTCGAGCTGCGTCGCAGATCAACGGCGACGCTGAAGGTGACGCCAGCAAGCACGGTGACCAGCTTTCCCTGGGGATGCGGGTTCTGGAAGTGGAGGCCGCGCAGCACACCTCGCTTCGAGATCGACAGGTTGTCCTGCAAGAAGTCGACGTCGATGCCGGCACGACTGTAGCGCTCTCGCTGATGCAGCTCGGTGAATGAGCCCCGTTCGTCGCGGTGTGTCACCAGTTCGAGGAGAAGCGCGCCGGGGAGCGCGAGCTCAGTGATCTTCATCGGGCGACCTCCAGGGGGGCGATTCGCGCACGATGCGCAGAAGGTATCGGGAGCCGCCAGGCGATCTCCTCCGGGCAGGCGATCTTCAGGCCTTGTCGCTCTTCGACGATCTGCACGAAGCTCGAGGCCTGTAGAAGAGATTCGGGGGTTCCCGTGTCGAGCCAGGCGATTCCTCTCCCCAGCACCTCGACGGCAAGCTGGCCGCGGTCGAGATAGGTTCGGTTCACGTCGGTGATCTCGAGCTCTCCGCGCGCTGAGGGGCGCAGGTCGGCGGCGATGTCGAGAACCTGGTTGTCGTAGAAGTAGAGGCCGGTGACGGCGTAGCTCGAGCGCGGCGATGCGGGCTTCTCCTCGATGGAGACGGGTCTGCCCTGCGCATCGAGCTCGATGATGCCGTAGCGCTCCGGATCGGGCACATGGTAGGCGTAGTTCAACGCGCCCTGGAGCAGGGCGCTTCCCTTGCGTAGCAGCCTGGGGAGGCCGTGCCCGTAGAAGATGTTGTCGCCCAGCACGAGGGCCACAGGGCTGTCGCCGACAAACCGGCGTCCGATGATGAAGGCCTGGGCCAGCCCTTCCGGCGCGGGCTGCTCCGCGTAGGCCAGCGACATCCCCCACTGGCTGCCGTCACCGAGCAGCCCGCGGAAGCGGGGCACGTCGTCTGGAAGCGAGATGATCAGCACCTCGCGGATCCCGGCGAGCATGAGCACAGACAGCGGATAGTAGATCATGGGTTTGTCGTAGACGGGCAGCAGCTGCTTGCTCACGGCCGTGGTCATGGGATACAGGCGGGTTCCCGAGCCGCCCGCCAGGATGATGCCTCTCATGCGATTCCTCTGCACTCCGGTGTTCTGGTGTCAGCGACGGTGGGTGCCGGCGAGGGTCTCTGCCTCGGGGGCACGAGATGACCTTCGCAAACCGATGGGGGCTTCCTGTTTCGTGCGCCTTCGCGCTCAGAGCCCCTCGCCGCGCAGCATCATCGGGACGGTTCGCAGCAGCAGCGAGAGGTCGCAGAGCACCACCTGCAGCGGCGTGCGCGCCATGAGGTCGCTCAGGTACTGCTGCTCGAGATCGGCATAGACATCACGGTCCCGGGCTTCCAGCTTGTAGACCTGCACGAGCCCCGTGAGCCCGGCGCGCAGAACGAGCTTGCTGCGCATGCCTTCCTCCGAGATCTCTCGCCAGGCCTTCCAGGGCACATTGGGGCGCGGCCCCACCAGGGTCATGTCGCCGCAGAGCACGTTCAGCAGCTGCGGCAGCTCATCGAGGTACCATTTCTTGAGCAGGTGCCCGGCGCGGGTGACGCGTCCGGCTTCACCGGGCTGGTGAGAGCCGACCTGTGTGGTGCGGAACTTGTAGATGAGGAAGGGGCGCCCCTGGGTGAGTCGCTCTTCGGTGTAGAGCAGCGGGCCGTCGGAGCGCGGGTCTTGCAGGGCCTCGATCTTCATCAGCACGAACGCCAGCGCGGCTACCACCGCGAGCAAGGGCAGCCCGAGGAGAGCCAGGAAACGGTCGAGGGCGAACTTGAGCCGGCACTTCTCGTCGAGAAGACGGCGATCGGCAGCGAGGTCGGGATCGAGCGGAGGGGGCACGGCGCGTTCGCAGATCAGGCCGTGGTCGGTCTTCGCCGCCGCGGCGACCGAGGCGGAGGGAGCGTTCCGTTCTTCGCCTTGCGAAGACGTTCGCTCTCCCTCCACTCCACCATCACGCGGGTGATGTGGCCCGCCTGGTAGGCCTGCATGAACCCATCGACCACCCGCGGATCGAACTGGGTGCCAGCGGCCTCGGTGAGTCGGCTCAGCGCCTCGGCGTCGATCAGGCCGTTTCGGTAGGGGCGGTCGGAGGTCATGGCGTCCCAGGTGTCGGCCACCGAGATGATGCGGGCGATGATGGGGATCTGCTCGCCCTGGAGCCCGTGGTGGTACCCGCTGCCGTTGAACTTCTCGTGGTGGCATGCGGCTTCGTAGAAGGGCACGTACTTGCCGAGGCGCGGGTAGTTGGTCGCGTAGTCCATGGGGCGCTCGGTGTGCGTCTTCATGATGCCGTACTCGTGGTCGTCGAGACAGCAGGTCTTTCGCAGGATGGCGTCCGGGATGTCGATCTTGCCGATGTCGTGGATGCGACCGGCGCTCTGCACCCGTCTGATCTCGTCGTCTTCCATGCCGAGGGCTTCGGCGATGTGTGCGGCGAAGCGACCCACGCGCTCAGAGTGTCCGGCGGTGTACTCGTCTCGCTCCTCGAGGGTGTTGAGCATGGTCTCGATGGCCAGCTGGGCCTCGTCGACGATGCCCCGCACCGATCTCATGGTCACATGCATCACGGCCACCGGAACCGCGAGAAGGAGGATGGCAAACGTGTTTGCGCGCCAGAGAACCGCGAGCACGACGCCAAGAGGAGCGAGCATGGCGATGTTCAGCGACAGGCTGCTGTAGATGTCGAGCAGGCCGCGCACCTTCTCGCCGCTCGTCAGGGTCTCGAGCGTGTCAACCGCGGTGGTGAACGTCATGTACGCCGCCACGCACGCGAGGATGGCGACGTAGTTGCGCCCGGAGGCGAGGAAGGGAGCGCCTGCGTTCACGTGCTCGTACGCGGCTCCGGCGACGGCGAGATAGACCACGTGCGCGAAGGGGTTGGAGAAGTTGTAGAACACGCGCCCCCAGCGGATGTTCCACCCGCGATGGCGGATGGCAGCCGCGAGCACGTAGACCTCGCACAGCAGCGACGCGGTGAACACCACGAACGAGCCGATGGCCCAGTGCGGTGATGCGTAGGCGCCGCTCGAGAAGACGATGGCGTAGACCGCCACGTCCTCCATCGAGTAGTGGCGAAGCTGCGACGCGAGGTTGATGCGGGCGAAGAGCAAGGGAATCGTGATGGCCACGTATGTGGCCATGAAGAGCCAGGCCGTTCGGTCGCTCCAGACCACATGGCTGGAGCACCAGGCCAGCAGTGCGGTTCCCGCGCCCATCAGGGCGAGGTAGACCGACTTCTCCTTCACGACGTCGCTCCCGCGCGCCTACTTCTTCGAGGGGAACTTGATGTCGACCCGATCGGTGAACAGACCGTCGTCGTTCAGATCGCCGTCGATGGCGGTGGGGCGAAGCACGCTGCCGTCCTTGGTGCCGAGGATGCCGTAGCCGCCTCCGCTGCCAGGGCCGTCGGTCTTATGCCAGCCGTCGCCGCTCTGCTCGTCGCGCAGCACTGCGTCGTCGTCCGAAGGCGGCGTCGGCGCTGAGGGTGCGGGCTTCGGGTCGGCCGGCTTCTGCGGCGCGGGGGTTGGACGATTCGAGCTGCTGATTCCACTCATTGGCGGGGACTGCCTCCTTGCGTGCGATGACCTGGAAGAGTGCGTTGACGACCTGGGGGTCGAACTGTGAGCCGCTGGCGGCCTGGACGGTGCCCAGTGCCTGGCGCACCGTCTGCACCACGCGCCACTGGCGCGGGGTCGTGATGGTGTCGTATGCTTCGGCAACGGCAAGGATTCGGGCACCGATGAGAATCTCCTCGCCACGGAGGCCAGCCGGATAGCCGCGACCATCGAAGCGCTCGTGGTGCTGGCGGATGAGGCTGGCCACGTCGCCCTGGCGCTGGACGAGCGCGCACCGCTCGACCACGTCAGCGCCCACCACGGGGTGCGACTGAACCTCGTCGAACTCTTCGTCGCTGAGGGTGTCGGCCTTCAGCAGCACGTGGTCGGGAACGCTGATCTTGCCCAGGTCGTGGAGCCGACCCGCCGTGGTGATGGCGTCCACATCCTCCTCGGCCAGCGCCATCTCGCGGGCCATCTCGCGGCAGAGCGCGGCCACGCGGGCCGAGTGCCCCGCCATCTGCGGGTCGCGCCGCTCCACGGCCAGCGCCATGTCCTGGATGGTGGCGCGTGCCTCTCCCAGCACTGCGGTGTAGTTCTCGAGCGAGCGGTACATCATCGCAATGGGGAGCAGGAGGAAGATCAGCGCCACGGGAGACGCGGCGTGGAGGGTGCTGACGAGCAGGCCCAGCGGCGCCAGCACGCCGAGGTAGACCAGCAGCTGGCGGCGGGGAATCATTCCGAGGTAGAAGCGCACGCCCTCGAGGGTGGCCTTCAGGCCCGCGCTCAGCGCGGTCTGGGCGGCGGCGAGCACGATGGCGGCGGCAAACAGCGCCGCTGAGCTGGGCAGGGACCCGAGCACGCCGCCGTAGACGGTGGCGGCGAGGGCGGGGGCGAGCAGCGACTGGAGGGCGGTCCAGGTGATTGCGGTGCCAGGCTCGGCCTGCGTCTTGGCGTCACGCGCGGCGCGGGTGAGGGCGGCGGCGGCCGCGACGGCCAGCGTGGCCTGCGTGCCCACGACGGGGAGGCTGCCCAGCAGCAGGGCGTCGACCACGCGGATGGCGCCGCAGCCTGGCATCTGAAGGGTCCAGAGGCTCATCACCGACGCGGCGGCGGCGAACAGCCCGAGGTCGATGAGGGAGGCGGCAGGCTGTGCGGGAACCAGGCACAGGGCGGCCACGGTGGTCACCGCGAGCACCAGGAGGCGCTGCGACGTCGCGAGACGCGACACAGGGACCACACGACGATCAACGGCAATCAGCATTGACTTCCCCTTCCCATCTCACCTGGCTTGCACTCGCGGGTGCAACTCGCGCTTCTCCGCGCTTCGTGTTCGAAGTATATCGCCTGGACGGAGCGCGTGTAAACGTTTTCGGGATTCGTTAACATCGTGTTCAATTCGTGGTCGCGGGAGGGGGGAGGCGGGTGCGCCGAGGCGCCAGGGTGCCGGCGAGGGCCGACCTCTTCCCGGCTGGAGGCGACATGATGATCGTTCGTTCGACCGATGGATCGCCGACGCGCGTGACGTGAACAGAACGTGGCCACAGCGCGGTTTCCGAACCCGTCAAGGAAAAGGTCGTTAACATTCTGTTAACATGGAGTTCATACCGGGTTCACGAGATCGGCCTATCATGACAGCAATAAGAGAGGCGTGCCCGTGCGGGCGCGGACTCGGTATGTAGGGATGAGCGACGTGCAGCTGTTCGGGCCGATGCAGATCTCGAGCGTGCCCTCCTCGGCACCGCAGGGCGCCATGGCGCCTGATGCGGGGCTGTCCGGCCTCGCGCGCGCCGACGTCGCAGACGATTCCGCCCTGCCTTTCAACGCGCTGGCCTTCGACGACGGGGGAGCCCTCTCACTCTCGACGGGCGTCGCGCTTCGCGGTCAGGTTGTGGGTGCGGGCGAAGGCAACGTGCTGCTGCGCTTCGGAGATCTCACGTTCGAGGCGGCCAGTGCGGCCCCGTTCCATGAGGGGCAGCATCTCGACCTCGAGGTCACAGGGCAGCAGCAGGGCAAGTGGACGCTCCAGGTAACGGGGTCGCAGCTCTTCACCGCAATGACCGAGGCAGATGTCACCAGCGCGCTGGTCGATCTGCATCTGCCCGCGAGCGACGTGAACGTCGAGGTTGCGAAGACGCTTCTTTCCATGGGAATGCCCCTGCAAGGCGACGAGATCCGCGATCTCGGGCGGTCGCTGGCGACGCTTCCCCACGATGCCACCTCGGCAGATGTGGCCGCTGCGGTCCTGCTGAGATCGGGCGCGCTGCCGATGACGCAAGACAACATCATGCTTCTCTCCCAGTTCATTGCCCAGCATCCTTTCCTGGGGCTTCAGATGGGGGGGCTCCAGGGTGCCCTGCGCCGCCTGCTCCGCGATGAGGCGTCGCGCGCCTCGCTGCCGGAAGCCCTCACCCACGCGCTCTACGAGGTGCCCGGACTGCTCGGTGAGCTCGTGCTCGACCCGCTGCGCGAACGGGGCCCCAAGATGCAGCGACGCCTCCACGATCTCGCGTTCCAGGCGGGTATCGAGTCCGCGGGCCCGGGCGGCGGAGACGACATCGATCTGAAGCTTCTTCTTCAGGGTCTTCGTGAGCGGCTGCGCGGCCTGCGCGTCAATGGCGCGCTGCTGGCCGAGACCGCCGCATGTCTCGATGGGCTCGAGCGCAGCCTCTCTGCCGTGCGCCTTCTGAACGGCTCAGCGGCAGCTGAGCAGGGGGCCTTCTACCTTCAGATCCCGTTGGCGCCTGGCGAGAGCACCGCGGAGGCGCGCTTCCGCTACCACGTCGATTCCCACGGGCGCCCCATGATCGACG
>RGZZ01000068.1 GCA_010028905.1 Pseudomonadota bacterium
AAGCAACCCCCCGTGCCTGTCGACGTCTCGTCTGACGCAGGCCTCGATCTCTAGGGCCGCCGCGCGCTCAGCCGCCGAGAACGAGCATCGCGGTCATCGCGGTCTTGTGGAGCATGATGCCGAAGCGTGGGGCCACGAACGGCGCCACGGTGGTTGACACCCAGGCCGCGAAGCTCGCCAGTGGAACCCAGCGAAGCCAGTCGATGCCGCGCTTCACGAGGGCGGCGATCTCGGCGGTGAACTGCCCCAGGCACAGCAGCGCGGTGACGTTGAGGTACTGCCCGATCATGTCGAGCAAGAAGACCGTCTTGTCTGGCATGGTGTTCATGCCGTAGATCTCCACGACCTCGAGCCAGGCGCGGAAGCCGTGGAGCAGGCCGAAGATGCCCAGCAGCCAGAGCGACTCCCGCACGCGGAGGTCGGCGATCTTGCGGGGCAGCACAAATGAGACGACACCGATCACGAACACGATGAACCCGTAGAAGAGACAGGCGAGCGCAACGGTCTTGTCGGCCACTGAGACTTCTCCTCGTTTCGTGCAGAGCCCGTCTTTGCGCCTGGTCGGCGCCCGGCTTCCGCGGCTGTTTCCGGATTGTAACAGATCACGCTGAACCTGTCACCTACCCGTTCGACCTATCTTGTTAAGTTCTCTTCACAAAGACAGGGGGTTCTCCTGTCGATGTGTAACCTGCCGTGAGCGGCTTTCACTGCCCGCGAGCTTCCCGGAGGCCCCTGCTTGCGAATTCTCACTGAGTTCTTCACTGACTGGCGCACGACAGGTGCGGTGGTTGGCACCTCGCGGTTCACGCGCGACAAGATGTTCGACCGTCTCGACTGGCGCAACGTGCGCACCGCGGTTGAGCTCGGGCCAGGCACCGGGTGCGTGACGCGCAGCATTCTCGGGCGCCTGCCGCGCAATGCGAGGCTCGTGGCCCTCGAGATCAATCCGCGGTTCGTGCATCGACTTCGCAACGAGGTCCGCGATGAACGGCTGGCGGTGGTCGAGGGCTCGGCCTGCCAGCTGCCCCGGCTTCTTCGGGAGCAGGGCCTTCCGCAGGCTGATCTCATTGTCTCCACCCTGCCGTTCAGCACACTGGCGCCGGCGCTGCGACGTGAGATCGTGCGGGCTGCGACCGAGGCGCTTTCGAGCGAGGGGCGCCTGGTGGCCATCCAGTATCAGCCTTTCGTGCTGCCTCCGCTTCTGCAGAAGAGCTTTGGGGGGGTCGGTCTCACCATGTCGTGGATCAACGTCCCGCCGGCCTTCGTCTACACCTGTACACTGCCGTCATCGCCATCGGCCTGAGCGGAGCTCGACACGTCTGCCCGCTCTGTGTCGGACGGGCCTGTGGACGGCTCTCGGGCGTTCTCGAACACCATGACGGGGGCCGTTTCCGGCTTCAGGTCCTGGGTGAACCCCGCCTGTTCGGCGCCTTGCTGGAGCTGGGGGGAGATCCAGCGGTGGTGGATCGCCCGCACGGCGAAGAGGCCGACGATGGTGAGCATCACGGCCGCGGCGACAGACTGAAGACGGCTCAGGAAGACGCTCACGGCCGTTCCACAGAGCCATCCCAGGCCGGTGAGGGTGCCCACCCACACGCCGCAGCTGAACAGGGTCAGCGTCGCGAAGCGCCAGACCCCCATGCGACTCACTCCCCAGAACACCGAGCTGGCGAATCGCATCCCGTAGATCCACTTGACGAGCAGGATGGAGACGAACCCGAATCGCTGCTCGAGATACTCGAACCGCGGATAGAACTTCTTGTAGATCTTCGACTCGGTGATGTTCTTGCGGATGCGCCGGCCGAACAGGAAGGACACCACGTCTCCGCCGACCGCGCCCACCATGGCAGCGGCCAGGGCGGTCGTGAAGCCAAAGCCAAGCAGGTGCTCGTGTGCCAGCATGCCCGTGACGAGAAGCGTGACATCACCCTCGATGGCGACGAGCAGGACGATGGCCCAGTAGCTGTAGATGACCAGAAGGTCCCGGATCCAACCTTCCACTCGGGGGTCCTCACCATCGTCGAGAGCGCTGTGCCGTTGCCAGACGGGGGTGTCAGGCACCTGCTCCCGCCCCTCTCGAGGGAGCAGGGTACGGTCCTGGGCGGCATGCGTATCCGATAGAATATATCACACCGCTCCACCGGAGCAAGTGCCGTCGCGGCGTTGTCCGTGGCGAGATCTGTCTGTTGCTCGACAGGATTCGTGTTGCGCAGCGCGAAGTGTCGCCGCCACACGTGCGCGCCTCACGGCCCCTCTCACGCGCAGGGTCGTCAGTCCAGGGCAGCGCCGCACCTGGGGAAGAGGAGAGTCGGGTTGCAGTCCGTCGACGCGCCACGCGCCATCGCGCCATCGCACCGCTCGGTCCACGCTGGGCGGGCCTTCCAGGAGGGTCTTCCCTTCATCCTCGCCGCCGCCGGAGCGAGTACGCTTGTCGCGCGTCGTGCGCCGCTGCTGGCGCTGGGAGGGGCAGCCTTTGCAGCCGCCTGCGCCGCCTTCTTCCGCGATCCGGAGGTGACCGTCGACGGCAGCGAGACCGTCGTGCTCTCTGCGGCTGACGGTGTCGTGCTCTCTGTCGACCGCGTTCTCGAGCCCTGGTGGATCAAGGGCGAGGCTGATCGTGTGGCAGTGTTTCTCTCCATCACCGACGTTCACGTCAATCGCTGGCCTGTGCGTGGCCGCTTCGCAGCCGTCAAGAAGGTGCCCGGGCACTTCGCGCCAGCCTTCCTCAAGAGCGAGAACAACTGCAAGGATCTCCTGGCCATCGAAGGTCCGCGAGGACCTGTCACGGTGGCCCAGATCAGTGGTGTGCTTGCGCGTCGCAGCGTTCAGTGGAGCCAGGTCGGAGATCAGTTCGAGAAGGGCGACCGACTGGGCATGATCCGATTCGGCTCGCGCACTGACATCTATCTCCCCGCGGGGACCGCAGACATCCTGGTGAGAGAAGGCGAGCGGGTGCGGGCCGCGCGCACGCCGATTGCGAGGTACCTCAGCTAACGTGTGGACGGCGAACATCGCCTGCATCTTCACCCTGATGAACCTCTGCTGCGGCTTCTACGCCATGATGATGCACAGCATGTCCATCCAACCCGACAAGACCATCGATGGCACCATCGCCAACTGGGCGCTGGGTGCTCTTCTGGTCTCGTTCGGCTGCGACTTCCTCGACGGCTGGTTCGCACGAAGGAAGAACCAGGCCACGGCATTTGGTGAGCGCCTCGACTCGCTCGCCGACCTCACCTCGTTCGGCACCGCCCCCATGTTCTTTGCCCTCTCGGCACGGCGCGAGTGGGAGGTGGGACTGCTCGTTGCGTGCGCGCTGTACCTGGTCTGCGGCGCGGTTCGCCTGGCCCGCTACGACCCCGAGAGCCAGGGGAAGATATTTCGCGGCATGCCCATTCCCATCGCGGGCCTGATGCTGGCGTCGTTCACCGTGGCCACACGCAACTCAGCGGTGGCGTGGTTCGATCCGACGAGTCCGGTGGCGTGGTTCGATTTGGCGCCAGGGGCGATTGGCCTGCTCATGATCAGCGACATCCCGTTCCTCAAGGTGTCGTTCACCGGGCCGACGCGCTGGATGCCCTTCATGCTCGCCGCAGTCGGCTTCTCTGTTCTCTTCGCGACCAGGAGCCTGGCCCTTGCCGTGCTCTCGTTCACCGTCGTCTACCTGATCTTGTGCCTGGTGCTCGCGCTCACACGTGACCTGCAAGGTCGCCTGCGCGCGATGCAGGAGGCCCGCTCCGCGCTCGATTGAGCGTGCAGATCGCCCCCTACGCGGGTCACGAGCGCGACGCTGACGCCATCGTTGCGGCCTGGAATGCCGCGATGGGGGAGACGTTTCCACTTGATGTGCGCCTCTGGCGCCAGAACACCGACGACGATCCCCACCACGATCCAGGCGGGCTGTTCGTTGCGCGAGAGGGGGAGACGTGCGTGGGTTTCGTTCGCGCTCGCGTCGCGCGCGTTCCCCTCGGGCTTCAGCCCTCCCCCCCCGGTCGAGGTTGGATCAGTGCCATCGCCGTCGCGCCCACCCACCAGAGAAGAGGGGTGGGGCGTCAGCTTCTGCAGCGCGCAGAGACGTGGCTCCGCAAACAGGGCGCGAGAGAGGTTCGTCTCGGGGGAGATCCGGGGCACTTCTTTCCGGGCGTACCGTCGACGCAGAGCGCGGGTCGCGCCTTCTTCGAAGCCACCGGCTACACTGCCGTAGGCGACGTCTGCTTCGATCTGGCGGCAGACATCGAGGGGTTTCGCGTTCCGGCGCTGGTCGACCGGATCATGTCGCGAAACCTGCACTTTCGGGTCTCGGAGTGCTCGACGCGCACGGTTCCCGCGCTGCTCGAATTTCTCCGCCAGACGTTTCCCGGGCGCTGGCTGTATGAGACCCAGCTTCGCCTGGAGGCAGAGCGATCGCCGCAAGACATCCAGGTTCTCACCATCGGGAGCCGGGTCGTCGGATTTGCGCACACCTTCCACAACCGCTCGCGGCGTCTGGGCCCCAGTGTCTATTGGCGCGGTCTCCTCGGTCCCGCGTTTGGCGGCCTCGGCCCCATGGGCGTGGCGGCCGATGTTCGCAACTCAGGTCTCGGATACGTGCTTCTGTGCGAGTCTGTCGAGCGCTTGCGCAAGATGGGGGTCGGGCGCATGGCCATCGATTGGACCGTGCTCACCCGCTTCTACGGGGCTGCTGGGTTCAAGCCGTGGAAGGAATACCAGG
This sequence comes from Pseudomonadota bacterium, assembly GCA_010028905.1. Classification (NCBI taxonomy): domain Bacteria; kingdom Pseudomonadati; phylum Pseudomonadota; species Pseudomonadota bacterium. The sequence continues at coordinate 4,712 of RGZZ01000068.1, forward strand.
CCTTCGAGCGCGTTCTGGACTGACTTCGTGAGGCGTCTGCCTCAGCGCTTCACCAGGGCGATTCGACCGTCTTCAGCGGCCGCCACCAGGGCCTGACCTTGAACGCTGAACGCCAGGGCGGTGATGGCCGCACCGCGTACCCCTGCTTGGGTGATCTGCACCTCTCGGATCATCTGCCCGGTCGTGAGGTCGAACAGGCGCAGTGATCCGTCGCTCATCCCGGCCGCGAGAACGCTGCCGTCGCGGGCGAAGGCCAGGGCGGTGTAGACGCGATCGCGGGAGAGCCGGGGCGTCTCGTCGAGCGCTCTGGAGCGTGGCTGCGAGCAGGTTCCACCGTCAACCTCCCAGGCGATGAGCGAACCTTTTGCGTTGTTCAGAACCCCCGCGACCAGCCATCGGCCATCGGGCGAGAGCGCGCGACAGAGCTGTGGCCCCCAGAGGTCGACTCGACCGACGAGACGTGCTTTTTCGCCCAGTGCGTGAAAGGGCACTGTGAGGCGCGTGCTGGGCTCGGTTCCGCTCTGGCGTTGACTGTCGTCGGTCTCACCGCGCGCCTCGCCGCTGTCTGCGAGGAGCAGGTCGTCGTGTGCGAAGAGCACAGGGGGCGACGCGACGTCGGTCTCGAGCGGAAGCGTGGCGATGGTTCGCCACGCGCCTGTCTCGTAGATCACGGTCTGTCCGGCAAGGTGCAGCGGCGGGAGGCTCTCTCCGTCGACCCGTCCGAGATGCTGCGCGAAGCGCCGGCCGTCAAGGCTGAACGCGCCCACCTCTGAAGCGCGCTCGCTCCGCGATGACGACGAAACAGGGGCGACGAGTGTCACCACGGTCTCGCGAGCGCCGGTCCGGGGAGAGAAGGCGACGGCGCTCTGCCCGCCGTGCTTGTTGTAGACGGCCCACAGGCGTTCATCAGAGGGGAATGCCACATCGACGATGTCGTCGCCCAGCGTGCCCAGGCGCCTGGAGATCCCACCGCTGGCGGCGCTCAGCAGGAAGAGGGCGTTGTCGCCTGTCTTGACGCGGCCGTCGGCGCGCTCGAATCGGGGGGTCAGGGTTGCGACAGCGATCTGTGTGGCGTCCGGCGAGAAGCGCAGGCGGTGAACGGATTGATGGGCCGGACGGCTCATCCAGGCCACGCGCCAGCTCTGCTGCGGAGGCGCCGCGGCCTGGGGAGAGGGATCTGCGGCTTGGACGACGGGCGCGCAGGCGAGCAGGAACAGCACAGCGATGATCAGGTGGCGCTTCACGCCTCGCGCTTCGAGGCCGTCTGCTCGCCTCCTCCTGGCCGCCCGCGTGCCGTGGCGCGAGAGCGACGGGCTCAGACCCGCACCACCATGAGCGAGAAGTCGTCGTGCAGCTTGCGATGCGCGAATCTCTGCACGGTGGTGGTGATTCGATCGGCCAGGGCCTGGGGCGCCAGGTTTGCGTGCTCGGACACGAGCGCGCGCAGGCGTTTGAGCCCGAAGGCCTCGTCGACACCTTCACGTCGGGCCTCTGTGACACCATCGGTGTACAGGACGAGCAGATCGCCAGGGTCGAGGCGGCTTCGGGAATGCTTGTACGCTCGTCCGGCGTCGACCCCGATCACGAGGTCGCGCGACTCGAGGAGCCGGACCTTCTGTCGGCGTGCGCTCCACACGATGGCCGGCTCGTGACCGGCTGAGGTGTACTCGAGCTCGCCTCGCTCGAGGTCGATCTCGCCGTAGAAGAGGGTGATGAACATCTCCGGCTCGGTCTCCGGGCAGATGAGGCGGTTGAGCATCGAGACCACCTCGGCGGGGCAGTAGCCTGCCTGGGCGTACGACTTCACGATGTAGCGGGCTCGCGCCGCATAGACGGCGGCCTTCGGTCCCTTGCCGCTGACGTCAGCGATGCAGAATGCGGCACGATGCGCTGAGATGGGGAACATCTCGTAGTAGTCGCCCGCCAGCTCCTGAGACGAGATGAAGCGATGTCCCACCTCGACCCGCGCGTGATGGAACTTCTCGCGCGGCAGCAGGATGCTGCGGAGGAGCTGGGCCACCTCGTTCTTCTCGTGGTAGAGCCGAGCGTTCTCGATGGCGATGGCGGCCTGCGACGACAGGGTGGTGAGAAGGCTGATCTCAGCGGGGTCGTGGTAGTGCACGCGGCGCTCGTAGATGTTGATGAGACCGATGAGCCTGCCTCGCACGGTCAGGGGGACCGCCAGGATGCTGCGCATGCCATCTCGTCGGACGGTTTCGGGGAAGCTTCCTGAACCGAAGAGCTCGTCTCCGCTCGAGGGGGGGATGGTGGCGTCGTCCACCAGCATCATGGGGCGCCCGGTCTGCGCGGCCAGGCCCAGAAAGCCGCTGCCCAGCGAGAACGAGCGGCGTGCGTGCTGAGGCCCCAGGCCGCTGCTCGCCCGCATGCGCAGGGTGCTCGCCGGCTCGTCGAGGAGCAGGATGGCGCAGCCGTCGGCACCCATCACCGCGAGAACCTGCTCGGTGACGGTCTGCAGCACACGGTCGAGCTGCAAGGTCGACGTGATGGCCTTTCCCACCTCGAACAACGTCCCGAGCTGGGCGAGCTTGTCCTTGACCACCTCGTGCAGGTGGGCGTTCTCGAGCGCCCCCGCGGCCTGGTTGGCGAAGCTGCGCATGAGGCGCACGGCGGCGGCGTCGAATCGATGCCCCGCGTGGGCAAAGCAGTTCAACACCCCCACCATCTTGCGCCGTGCCATGAGGGGCACCACCAGGCATCCCCCCAGCCCGTTGCTTCTCAACGCAGCGGTTATCTCCACCGCATTTGGGCGGGGGCGTCGGCGTTCAGAGGTGTCGTACAGATGATATATCACCGGGCGCTTGCGCCGCAGACACTCGGACGCGATGCGCTCCTGAAGGGCGGCGTCCTGGAGGTGAGGAGGGAGATTGGTTGACTCTCGCAGCTCGAGGGGGCCCTCTTCTCCGGTCTGCACCATGAGCGCGCAAGAGTGGTTCCCGAGCAGCTCTCCGGCTTTCTCCACCACCATCTTGAGAACCCGTGGCAGGCTGAGCGTGCCGGTCACGGCGGTGGAGACCTCGTGAAGCGCTTTCAGCTGCTCGAAGTTCTCGCTCTGGCGCTCGACCAGCTGCGTGCGCTGCATGGCTGTGGCGGCCTGGATGGCCAGGGTCATGGTCAGCCGCAGCTGTGAGGCGTCGTAGGTGCGAGCGACATTTGAATCGTCGAGGTAGACCAGGCCAAGCATCTCTTCGTCGGCCAGCAGCGGAACGAGCAGGCACGCGTTTCCCGGCAGGAGCTCGAAGAGCTGCGTCAGGGCGGGTGAATCGTGAGGGGCGCTTGCGAGGAAGGCTTCCTTGCCTCGGCGTAGCGCGTCCCACAGCGCCGAGGAGAACTGCGTCGGTCGCATCTCGAGCACGCGGAAGAACTCGCTCTGGTCGGCACTCAGCCCCACGGAATGGGCCAGGCGGAACTCGCCTCGATGTCTCTCGGCAGCGCTCTCCACGCGCAGGTAGATCAGGCAGCGGTCTGCTTCTGTGACGCGCATCATCTGGGTCGCGGAGGCCCGCAGAACATCGGAGAGGGTTGCGGCGCCGGCGATGGAGCGCGCGCCACGGTAGAGGAGCGTTGCTTCGCGGGCACGCTGGCTCTCGAGACGGAAGGCCTGGGCATTCTCGATGGCCAGGGCGGCCTGTCCGGCGAACGTGGTGAGGAGCGCCACCTCGTCTGGTGGAAAGTCGCTGAGCCGATGGCGGTAGAGGTTGATCTGGCCCCTGATCTCGGTCTTGACCGTCAGGGGGATGCCGAGGAAGGCGCGGACGGGAAGAGCGGTGGGCGATCCTTCGGGCTCGGTGCGGGCGACACGAGACGTGAGGCCATCGCGATCGCCCCATCCCAGCAGGCTCTCGCGAAGGTGAGGAACGGGGGCGCCTGTCTGCGGACCAACGGCTACACGCTGGCGCATCCTCCCCCCTTCGATGAGGTACACGCTGCCGCCGTCTGCCTGGGTGGCGCGGATGCAGAGGTTGACGATGAGGCGCAGCAGCTGGTCGAGGTTCAGTGCCGCGCTCATGGCCGTGCCGATCTGCTGGAAGTAGCCTCGCACCTCTTCGCGCGAGCGCTCGACCTCACGGGTCTTCATCTGTGTCTCGAAGAGGCGCAGCGCGCCCTTCACCGCAACTGCGATCTCTGCGGCGACCTCCCGAGCGCGGGCTCGTTCGAGATGATCGGGGGGATGGGCGTTCTCCGGCCAGGCGACGTGCAGCGCGCCGATCACGGTCTCGTCAACGAAGAGCGGAAGCCCGAGAATCGGACCGGTGTGCCACTGCCGGATCGCGTGGTCTTCGTACGGGGCTGCCGAGGCTGCGTCGAGGTGAATCTCTTCATGTCGATCAAGGGCCTCGGTCAGCGGGCTGTCGTGCAGGAAGGCGCTCGGCGAAGCAGCGTCGGGACGCGCAGTGACGGCGTGGAGGGGAAGCGTCGCCGTGGCGCGCACGGACAGCGCGCAGTCGATGGCCTGCAGCAGGTCGCAGGCTTGAAGGGCGCAGAAGCGGAGCAGCTCCTCGAGCGTGACGCAGCTCGCGGAGCGCCGTGCCATCTCGCGAACGAATCGGAGCAGGCCCGCGCGCCAGCGTTCCTCATCGGCGTCGTGCTCGTTCTGCCGGTAGCGCGCGCGCAGGCTGTCGGCTGCGTGTCTGACGCCGCTGGGATGTGCCGGAGGCGATGGGTCGTGGGCTGCGCTCTGCGCGGGTCGCGGGCTGTCCATCTACGGCGGCCGTGCCCTCTCTTCTACTCACCCGTTCCGGATTGAGACCTCGAAAGACAAAGGCCGACAAGCGCGTGTCGGCCCGTGTTGCGTGACCGCGCTTGCGGTCAGTTCCTCATTCCTTTGTAGCGGAGCAGGATCTCGATGAAGTCGCTGTTGCTCAAGAGACGGATCTCTTTCATGGACGCCTCCGTGGTGTCAGTTTCGCTGTTCCGCGATTGCTCACCAACCCGTGGCGGACGTCTCCCGTCGAAGGGAGGTGGGTCTCCGCCGCAGGTGCAGGAAGGCCGTTCACATGTCCCCCCCGGGACCCGCTCGGAACGAGGTTGGCCCACGTCTCGGCGTGGGCGTCTGCATCTCGCTGAGCGACGGTCTGGCGGCCCTGGCGCGTTCGGAACAGAATTCCATCGTATCCTGGGCTCGCGCTCCTGTCAATCGTTCATGTGGTGTAGCGCGCTCGCTTCATTCCCTTCCCCGTTGCATCGACTCACAGGAATCGATTCGGGTGGAGAGAATACGAGGACGAATCCGCACGGCGCGCTCTGGCGATGACGCCCTGCCGAGGGTCTCCCATCCTCGAGCCGTCGGATGAGGAGCGTCCCATGGAGCCCGTCCTTCGAAACTTCCTGTTCTGCGACTCAGTGGTGCCCATCCTCGGAGGCAAGCTGGCGGCGTACGGCATCTTCAGCGATCTCTTCACCGCCACGTTCCCGCTGGCCTATCCGCGCTTCAGTCTTCTGCTGACCTGGACGCAGGCCCCGGGTTTTCACATCTTGCAGGTGAAGATGCTCAACCCGGCGCGCTCGCTCATCATGCATCAATCGCCGGAGAGCTATTTCACCCTCAACGACGAGAGTGAGTCGGCGCACGTGATCATCGACATCAACCAGGTGGTGTTCACCGAGCCGGGTGGGTATATCTTCCAGGTGTTCCTCGACAACCGCCCCGTCGCAGAGTTCCCGTTGCAGGTGCGTCGCTCGTAGCGTGTCGGCTGCGGCTCGCATCGCGATCTGCCTTGCCCTTGTCGGGTGCCTGTCGCCCCGGCTGGCGTGGTCGCAGCCTTCTCCACAGCCTGCGCCTCGCCCCACGTCGTCTCCTGCACCGTCTCGCCAGAAGCCTGTGTCTCGTCCCGCCATCTCCATCTTCCGCGTCGTCATCGACACCCCGAGCCGCTACTGGGGCCGCATCGACGGGTGGGGGGGCGGCACGCCATGGGAGCGGGTCACGGGCACGGTGTGGTTTGCCAATGACACCAACGACGATCTGAGCGACGTGGTGGTCACCATCGAGTTCTTCGACGAGCACTGGCACCGCAGCGACGGGTCTGTCGACTACCCGGTGGGCTCTCTGGGCCCGAAGCAGTCAACGTCCTTGCAGTTCCGCTGGGAGAACTGGCAGGGGTCGCGCATCTCGCCTCGCGTCTCTATCCGCTACACGCAGCCCGGCAAGGACGGGGTGCAGCGCGTGCGGTGGGACGGCTACGGGAACTAGGAGATCGACCGCAGAGGCCGATTCTTGTCCAGAAGGATTGCTGAAGGCGCGGCTTTCGGCCGCGCTTCTAGCGACGCTGCTGGTTCAGGCGGGCCGCCTGCAGGCGTTCCCTGGCCTGCTCATCAGTGGCGTACCGGGAGTTCATCAGCGCCGAGGCCACGGGTGCCGCGACCGCGGAGAGAACGATGCGCTGCGATGACGTGAATGGCGTGTCGCGACCGATGAGAACGATGTAGCCGAGAAGGTCGTCGCCGTGGGTGAGACCGACGGCAAGGATGTGGTCGCGCGCTTCGATGCGGAAGAGCCGTCGCACCGGGTGGTCGGGTTCGAGGGGGCCTGGTGAGAACGGTTCGAGGTTCTCACGAAGCGCGTGGGCGATGGGTCCGGTGCGAGAGATCGAGAGAACTGCCGCATCGGCGGACGAGGCGCCGCGCACCGTGAGCACCTCACACGTGTCAAGGTAGGGGGTCCAATGGCAGAAGGCGCCCGCGTCGACCTGCGCGAGCGACGACAGCAGGCGATCGGTCACCTGCGTGGCCAGATCACGCACGTCGCGCACCGATGCGACGATGTGCACGAGCTCGTAGAGCGTAACGTTCTCGGAGGTCGCTTCGCGCAGGCGCTGGTTCTGCAAAGCCAGCAGCCCGCCGAGGATGGCGCTCGCGCTCGTGCTGTCCTGTTGCAGGAAGCGCTCGAAGTCGGCGCGGTAGATCTTGAGCAGATGAACCTCGCCTCGGGCCAGCACGCTCGCGGCGCGGGGCTTGTTGTCGAACAGCGCCATCTCGCCGATGATGTCGCCCGCGTCACAGATGGCGATGTCCTTCACACGGCCGTCGCTGTCGAGGCGCTTCTGCACGACGACCTGGCCCTCCAGGATGAAGCACATCGAATCGCCGGCCTCGCCCTCGGTGAAGATCGTCGCGCCCGCATCGTGACGCTCTTCGCGCGCAAGCCGGGTCAGCTGTGCGAGAACCCCGTCATCGAGACGGTTCAGGGCAGGTACGGCGCGAAGCCGCTGCAGGTTCGATTCATCAGCCATAGCGGCTCTCCAGGCCTCTTTTGGCTGCAGGGGCCTCGCTCGGGGGAGACGCGCCCGCGGCTTCCGCGCGTTCGCCGGCGGCCTGCTCAGAGAACCGCTGGGTCTGCATCTTCAGCCGCAGGTCGCCAGGGTTGTTGCTCACCGCCAGTGCATCGTCTTCCTCGATGCGCCCTTCGCTCCAGAGGTGGAGAAGGTGCTGGTTCATCGAGCGCATGCCGTAGAAGTCGCCCGAGTCTTCGATGGCCTTGTCCATCTGGCCGATCTTGCCTTCTTCGATCAGCTTCTTGATGGTGGGAGAGCTGATCATCACCTCTTGCACGGCCACGCGCCCGTGGCCGTCCTTGCGTCGCATCAGGCGCTGCGACACGACGCCCGTGAGCGTTACGGCGAGCTTCGCGCGCACCTGGTGCTGCTCGTCCGGTGGGAACGCGTTGATGACGCGGTCGATGGTCTGCTTGGCGTCGTTGGTGTGCAGGGTGGAGAGCACCAGGTGTCCGGTCTCCGCCGCGGTCATGGCGATGGTGATGGTCTCTGCGTCACGCATCTCCCCCACCAAAATGACGTCCGGATCTTGCCTGAGGGCGCGGCGCAGCGCTTCGCCGAAGCTCAGCGTGTCGGTTCCCACCTCTCGCTGGTTCACGATGCATCGCTTGTCGACGTGCACGAACTCGACCGGGTCTTCGACCGTGAGGATGTGCTTGTCGTGGGTGGTGTTGATGTGGTCGATCAGGGCGGCCAGCGTGGTCGATTTCCCGCTGCCCGTCGGACCGGTGACGAGCACGATGCCGTACTCTCTCTCGGTGAGCGGCACGAGCGATGACATGCCGAGGGCCTCAAGGCTCGGCGTGTGCTGCGGAATGACGCGCAGCACCGCGCCGGGTTTTCCCATCTGGTGAAATATGTTGCAGCGGAAGCGCGAGATCGGGGTGCCGTCGTCATCGAGGAGCGCATACGAGAAGTCTGCCTCGCGCTCCGCGCGCAGCCGTGACACCACCTCCGGGGCCGCCAGGCCCTGCACCCAGCGCCACAGGTCGTCGGCCGTGATCGGCTCTGACGGGGCACGCGCGATGCGTCCGGAGATGCGCAGGGAAGGCGGGAGGCCGACCTTGAGGTGCATGTCGGACGCGCCCTGCTCGAGCATCCACCGCAGCAGATCGTGGATCTCCATCTTGCTACCTCCAGCCGGATGTGCTGCTCGATGTCCGAGCGCCGGTTCCACCGTCGAGGTAGCGATGGATGAGCTCGGCGTCGTGCGCTTTGGGCAGGGCTTCTTCCAGCGTGATGCTCTCCTCGCGCACGAGGTTGGCAAGCGCCTTGTCCATGCTGATCATGCCGAGGCGCCCCCCGGTGTCGATGACGTTGTAGAGCTGATGGGTCTTGCCCTCGCGGATGAGGTTGGCCACCGCGGGGGTGGTCACCAGCAGCTCGCGCGCCGCCACCCGTCCTTGCCCGTCGGCGCGTGGGATGAGGGTCTGGCAGATGACGCCCTTCAGCACGCCGCCCAGCTGCACGCGGATCTGCTGCTGCTGGTAGGGCGGGAAGACATCGACGATGCGATCGATGGTCTGGGTGGCGTCGGTGGTGTGCAGCGTTCCGAACACCAGGTGTCCGGTCTCGGCCGCGGTGAGCGCCAGCGAGATGGTCTCGAGATCGCGCAGTTCTCCCACGAGGATGACGTCTGGATCCTGGCGCAGCGCTGACCGCAGGGCGGCGGTGAACGTATGGGTCTGACGGCCGACCTCGCGCTGGGTGATCACCGAGTACATGGGCTCGTAGACGAACTCGACCGGATCTTCGATGGTGAGGATGTGATGCCGATAGCTCATGTTGATCTGCTGGATCATGGCGGCCAGGGTGGTTGACTTGCCGCTGCCGGTGGGCCCTGTCACCAGCACCAGGCCGCGCGGGAGATGGCAGAGCGCCGTCATCTCCTGTGAGAGACCGATCTCCTCGACGGTGGGAACGCGCGACCCGATGACGCGCAGGACCGCGCCGACCCCGTGGTTGTGCAGCAGCACGTTGATGCGGAAGCGGGCAAAGTTCGGGATGGCGTGTGAGCAGTCGAGCTCGAGGTGCTCTTCGAAGTGCTGCTTCTGCTCGTCATAGAGCAGGGCATACACCAGGTTCTTGGTGTCTGCAGCGGCGAGCGCGGGAAAGCTCTCGAGAGGGATGAGCTGCCCCGTGATGCGGGCCATCGGTGGCAGGCCGACCACGAGATGGATGTCGGAAGCGCCGAGATTCACCGCGTCACGCAGGATGGTGAAGATGTCCATGGATACGCCTCCCCTGAGGGGGCTTTAAACCCATCGGCAGACGCTTCCTGCGTGGCTGGCTCTACGAGGCTCGCTCAGGCGCCGCGTATCGGCAGGCGCACACCGCCAACGTTCCACGCCGCGCGCCACGCCAGGTGCTGCGGCCTCGAGAGCCGAGAGGTCGGCCCGGCCAATGCGCTGGAGATGATCGAGGAACGTCAGATAGGTGGGCTGGGGGCTGTCATCGCCGCTGCCGCGCCAGTGTCGCTCGAGTGTGCTGAAGCTGTGCACTGCTTGCGCTTCGAGGCCGCGCGCGGCCAGTGCGCGATGCAGAACCGCATATCGGTCGGCAGCCGCGCGGACGGGTTCGTTCGGCGCTCTCGCTTCGAGCACCGCCGTGAAGGCGTCAAGCGCTTCGGTGCCACGCAACGACGTGGCGTACAGCGCGCAGACGCCCATGAGCGCGTCGAGGTGCGCCGCGCGTTCGTCGGTGGGTGCGCCATCGACACGGGCCAGCGCGTTCACCGCGGTCTCGACATGGCCCACCAGGCGCATGACCGATGCAAACTCGGTGTAGGCCGCGCCTTCGAGCGCTGTTGCCTGACCGGCTGCCTTGCAGGCCTCATCGGCGCCACCTCTGGCGGTCCAGGCCTTCACGTCGGAAAGCTGCGCGGGCGTCATCTGATCGAGACGGGGGGCAAGCCAGTCGTACACACGGGTCATGGCGTGCCCGGTCTCCGCCGTGGAGCGGTCGTGCGCACCGCTTGCCTGCACCGCTTCATAGAGCTCGACGAGCAGCGCCGCGTGGGCGTGAGGATCGGCTGCCGCGTGGGGGCTGGCCAGGCGATCGACCGCACACTGCATGCCATAGGCGTCGAAACGCCCTCGTTGCAGAACCTCGCGGTGCGCCTCTGCCAGGGGGGCAAACGTCTGTATGCCTGCATCCAGGGTGTCGCGTCTGCAGGCCACCATCGGAATCCCTTCGAGCCCCAGGTAGAGGGTTCCCAGGTGAGGGTTTTCTGAGAGCAGGGTGTGGTACGCCTCGGCAGGACCGATGGCTTCGGGGTCTCTTCCTCCGCACATGAAGGTCGCGCCCTTCTCTCGGGCGGTTACGAGTCGGCGCGCCACGTCGGGCGCGCGCAGGCCGTCGGTGCTGGTCTGCGAATCGCGGAAGAGCGCGTTCACGCGCTCGCTCTCTGTCATGACAGCCGGACCGAGGGGACCGTTGAGAGCGGTTGTGGCTGCGGCCAGGGTGATGGCGGCCGAGGTCTGCCCGAGGTGCTTGTCGGGGCGAGGGGGGGAAACGTGGTGCAGGGTCACTGTGTCGTGTGCTGGCCCGCGGGGCACGAGCCCTTCTGCTTTGGGCTGCGAGGCGCGCTGGGGCGACCACGGCGGGCACGGGTTCGGGCTCCACCACGACGGGCCGTTCCTCCGGGGGGTGTTCGTACAGCTTTCTGAGCCGGGGCTTTTCGATGGTTTCGGTAGGTTGTACGCCGAGATTCCACAGATTCATTCGAGGTGTCATGTGAATATAGTAACACGT
>RGZZ01000069.1 GCA_010028905.1 Pseudomonadota bacterium
GGATGGCGGGGCGGAGGATCGTCTCCACGAGGGCTTCGCGGTCCGAGGGGGGTTCCGTGGGCGTGGGTGCGGCCGGCGAACCGCTCGACGCGGGTGCCGTGGCGCTTGCGGATGGCGCTGTGGGCGCCGGCGTGCCAGCGTTCGGCGCAGCGCTGCCCGCCGCCGCGGCGGCGATGGTCTTCTCGTCATCGGCCAGGAAGTTCTGTGCCGCCGAGCGCCCCGTGAGCCCCGCGCGAAGGCCGAGCATGCTACCCAGCGGAGTGAGCACGGCTGCCCCCACCACCGCGCCCGCCAGCGCGCCAACCGCTGTAGCGGCAATCACAACAGGTCCTCCGATGGCCGCGCGGTACAGCTTCGAGAGAAGCGGACGATAGATCTTCTCGGCCCCCTGCACCGCCTTCGCCGCGCGATCGGCCTCGCTCACAGACGCCGCCATCAGCAGCTTGCGCAGGCTCTTCTTGCTCACCTTGGCGCCGCCGCTCTTGCCGTCGTCCTTCGCAGCACGCTTCAAACCGCGCATGACCTTGTCGACCTCGTAGGTGAGGTTCTCGACCAGCGAGCGGTTGGCTTTCTGAGACCCAACCAGCTGAATGAACTCGGAGAAGCTGCTCGACTTGAGCAGATCGGTGTTCATGAGGCGCTCATCGATGGCAAAGCTCTCGGTGGGCAGATACAGCGTCGGCCCGCGACGATCGGCGTAGCGCTCGTCCATCTTCTGCTTGAGCACGACGGCCTCGGTGGCCGCCACCACGTCCTTGCAGGCCTGCTTGATGGCGTCACTGCCGATGCGCGCATCATTCGCGATGCGCTCCGCCACCTGGATGATATCTCTCTGGTTGATGCCGAACTGCAGGTTGACGAAGCGGTTTATGCCATAGGTGGGACAGGCCATGATGTCTTCCTTGACATACTGCGCGAACTGCGGTTCAGCCACCACCGCCTTGAAGAGCGTCTGCAGGCTGTCGGCCATCTTCTGACCCTTGGTCGGAGACAGGTCGTAGGCCCCGAAGGTGTCGGCGAACTGCAGGTTCTTGCGACCGCCGGGGAAGGCCGCGGCCCCCTCGAGCAGCTCGACCAGGTCAGACGCGAACTCTGGTCCGCTCTTGTCGGACGTCTTGGGGTCAGCCAGGTACGAGAAGATGATGTTGGGGTCGTTGCCCATGAGCGTCTCAGGAGACGCCGACAGCACCTCGATGTCGCCCTTCTTGGCCAACGCGTGGATGAACGACGTGTTGGCCATGAGGCATGACCCCACGATGAGGTTGTCGATCTTGCGTGACTTCCCCGTCTCCTTGTTGAAACGGGCCAGGCCCTCGTGAATGGCGCTGGCGAAGTCGTCAACCGACATCGCCCCGTGTGCAGAGGCGTCATTCGATTCGCCATCGGGCATCAGGCCCAGCTCGGCGCCGCCGTGACCTGCCACCATGAGTCGCACGTGCTTGTCGTCGGGGTGCGCCTTGAGGGTGTCATACACGAAGTTCTCGAGAGTCTTGGGATCGTTCATCAGCGTCTTGGGATCGAGCGACGCGATGAGCTGCATGTCGTCGGGCTGCAGGTACTCGTTGCGCAGGTTCTTCTTGTGCGGCATGTCGCTGCGCAGCGTCACCATGTCGACCTCGGCGTTCGATCCCACCTGAGAGGCCCGCATGGGCGTGTCTTCGTAGATGCCGCCCTTCTGGGTCGGATCGAAGGGCGAATCGTAGTAGAGCATGAGGAGGTTGGTCTTGGGGGCCTGCGGATCGACGGGCGCTGGGCGGTTGCGCGTCACCTGCCCGGTCGCGGCGTATTCCTTGACCTCGCCCGGGCTGTCGAGGTGCACGATCGACCCGTCGCTGTTGAGCAGGACGAGACCGCCCTCGTTGATGAGGTTGAGATACCCGACCAGATCGTTGGCCTGATGAAGCGCGCCGCGCTGCAGCCCCGTGCTCTCACGCGAGAAGACATTCGGAGTGTTGACGGCATCTTCGCGAATCTTCTTCATGTCGTCGAAGTACTGCTGCTGCTGTGGCGTCATCGCGCCGCCAGCGATCTGCGACAGCTCGGTGAGCTGGGCGCGATTCAAGACCCGAGGTTCAGGGAGCGACATCTGATCGACGGGCTCGTCGTCTTCGTCCTGCTTCTTGGCCTTGGCCGCGATCTTCTTGAGCTCCGCGATGGGATCTTCGTGCTTTGCGGGGGGGACAACCGTGGCCACCCCGCTGCCCGCAAGCTGGTCGATGGCGTAGCGGCGCTCGTTGACCGGCTCATGGTTGGGATCCTTCGACAGCATCTGCGAGATCTGATGCTTCACCATACCCGCGATGTCGGTGACCTGCAGGTCTTCGGGAAGATCGAAGTCGGGGGCAATGCCATACCCCTTCTTCTCGAGGACGAGCACGGGCTCGATCACGGCCTCCTTGGCGGCATCCGGCGCGGGCCGCGACTGCGCGGCCTTCGAGGCATCGGCCGCGGTGCTCACCGTCGACGGAGCGCCGTATCGGTCGAGCAGCACCACCGACTCGCCGCGACCCAGCAGCACCGTGGCGCCAGCGGCGTCGGTAGGCAGGAGATCGCGTCCACGCGAGAAGGCGATCTGCCCCCCCGAGGCTTCGAGCGCCTGCAGGTCGGTGTGCACGGAGCGCGTCTCGGCGGGAGCCTGGTCGGGCGAAGCCTTCAGCTGATGGAACAGCGCGATCTCGTTCGAATCGCGAAAGGAGTAGATCTGTTCGGTCTTGCCCTCGAACACCACCAGCGCCTCTTTGTGCTTGTCAAAGCTCTTGATGGCGTGGCGCACCTGCGACTCGGAGAGCGTGAATCCGCTCTTGGCCAGGCTGGTGCAGGCGTCGGCGACAGGGCCGCTGGGAGGCTCGAATTCTGCAAGGGCGTCACCGAACAGCTTCTCGAGCTCTTCCCGGGTGACGACACGAGGGGCCTTCCCCGTCTTGTCGATATCGGCGGCATCCGCCTGCGACCCGCCGGGCTTCGAGGACGCGGGAGACCCCGTGGCCTTCTTCCTGACCGCGTGCAGATGGGGAAGATTGCCCTGGGGTGAGACGCCGTCGATCATGGGCAGACGCTCCGTTCACGATTTGCCACCTCTGCGCGTTCGAGTCTCCGGGACGCGTGTGCGTCCGACTCGAACGCCAGGAGATGATCACCGAACCGATATTGTCTCGTCATCTTAACAAGAAGTCTGAAAAAGTTCTTGCAAGATGCGATGACAGGTGTGAGTTCAACGGTGAATGGTATGAACAGATGCCCGCCGTGAGCAGGTCACAGATCGAAAAGCCCCCTCCCCGCCTGCCCCCGAAGACGGGCGCCGACGAACAAGAGGGGGCCTCTGGAAGCGCGCGGTCCGCTTCTTCGCGTCTACGGCGCCGACGAGACCGTGTACTGCGACGACGTGCCATCGTCCTTGTGCACGGTCTTGGCCACGCTGAGGCTCCCGTCGTCGCCCTGGCTGAGCGTCTCCGTGCGATAGGTGCTGCCCCAATCGCCTGTAGCCTGGGCGAAGAGATCGTCGCCGCCCTCGCCCACCACCTGCGTGCCGCCGCTCCCGTCGAAGGCGCGCGGCGTGCTCTTCATCTGCACCACGTGGCCATTGTCATCGATGGTGGTGCGGAAGCCCTCTCCGTCACCGGCATTGGCCGAGATGGCGACGTTGACCCCCCCGGGAAGCGACACCGTCCCGTTGTTCTGCTCGCTCCAATCGGTATCGTAGTGCTCGGGCACCTTGCCATCGATCATCTCGATGGGCCGCCCGTGAGAGTAGCAGATCTCGCGGGTGTGCCTGCCGTCTGGAGACGAGAAGGTGATGTGAGGGTCGTTGTCTTCATCGACCGCTTGCGTCATGGTCCAGCCGTTCGAGAACTTCGAGGTCACCGTCTGGCTGTCGGTCTGCTGCCACGACATGGGCGGAGCCTGCGACGCCTGAGACGCCGGGGATGCAGGCGTTGCGTGCATCTCGGACGAGGCGACGGATGGGTCTGCGGGGGACGGGTCTGCGGGGGACGGGTCTGCAGAGGACGGGTCTGCGGAGGGGGGCGCGTACGGTCCGACGTAGCCGAAAAGGGGCATCAGCGGCGGATAGCCCTGCTGCGGCATGAAGCTGTCTCCTCCGCTTCCCGCGAAGCCAGGAGGAAGCTGCTCGAGCGGCAGGCCGAGCGTGATCTCACTGGCCAGCGCATTCAGCCCCGCACCACCGAGGTCTGCTGCAGCCGCGGGATTGGCGCCTGCCAGCGTCATGGCATTCTGCCACTGGGCATTCTGCATCTGCATCATCGCTGCCGCATTCGAGAGTCCACCGATCATGATGTGACGTCCTCCTGTTCACGCATTCCGTGCCTGAGGCACGGGGGTTGATCGCAGTATCGACGACACAAGACAAACCGAGAGAAAAACGACCCCCTCGATGTTGACGCGGCGTTGCCGTCGTGTTAACAAGCGGCACCGTGCACCCGACCCCTTATATCAGAGCGTCATGAAGCCCCCCTCAGAGCCCCCCGCGCGGGCCCAGCACGCCTCTCCTCGGCGGCAGGCGGGCGTCATCGGGATACCGAACCCATGCTGCATGCCCCACACGCTTGCCGAGTACTTCGCGCGCTACGAGCGCGAGCATACGAAACCGCTCACGCGGCTCACGCACTTCGTGGGCATTCCGCTCATCGTGGCTTCGCTGCCGCAGGCAAGGCGACGACCCGCCCTCGCCGCCGCCATGTTCGTGGGGGGCTGGGCCTTGCAGCTGCTCGGACATCGCATCGAGGGGAACCGCCCGGCCTTCCTCGACGACCCCGTCTACCTGCTCGTCGGGCCGCTGTGGGTAGCCCGAGAGCTGTGCGGCCTGCCGGGCCAGCTCATCAACGCCGTGGGCTTGAGAGACGCTAGCCGAACAGCTTCTTGAAGAAGTGCCCCACGCTCTTGGCCGCGTCACCGATGGCGCTGCCCACGCTCTTGACCGCGCTGCCCACGGCCCCCACCACTGACGTGACCCCATGCCATGCTGTCGTGACGATGCCGTTGACCGCCTGTGTCACCAGGGTTGCGACCGGACGAATGCCTTTGTCGACCACCCAGTCCAACCCCTGGCCGAGCCAGCTGAGAGGCACGATGCCGGTCTTGTTCCCCAGCCACGAGAGCAACGCGCCCGGGGCCCGCAGCACGTTCATCGTACCGTTCAGCAGCCCGTTGGCGAGCACCGAGCCCGTGGCATTTCGCGCGTACCCGTACGCGTGTCGCATCTCGTCGATGGTCATGTCGCTGACCCGTCTTCCCCGCTCCGCGGTTCCGATGTCAGGGAGCGTGGGACGCCAGGCGTTCCCACCGTCGAGCCCGAGATTGCGGGCCAGGGTGACCCCCGCGTTGGGATCGTCGTCGTGGAACACCACGATGCCATCCTTGGCCGAGCAGACGTCGACCTCCACCGCGTCTGCGTTGCGCAGCGCATGCTCGATGGAAGGAAGGGTGTTCTCCGGGTACGCTTGAGAGTGGTTCACCCCATGGTGGGCGATGACCATGGGGCGTCGCGCGTCTTGCCCCGCGGGGCCGTAGCCCATCTCGTCGAGCGTCTTGTTCATGCCTTCCGGGTCGTCGGTGATGAGGCCGTCAACACCGTCATTCACCAGCGTGCGGATGTCGTCGGCATCGTTGATGACCCAGGCCATGAGCTTCTTGCCGTAGCTCGGATTGTCTGGATCAGTGATGGCGGCGTGGGCTTTGCGAACCTCTTCCTCGACCTCCGAGAAGTTCCAGAAGGCCTTGGTCTTGGGCTCACCCACCGAGACCCAGCTGTTGTCGCCCGCGCCGGTCAGCGGGCTCTTCTCATCGTCTGAGGCGAAGAAGTCGTTGAGGTGCTCATCATCGTAGGCAAAGCTCTTGAAGCCCTGAAAGCGCGGATCGGGGTCGTTCTTGAACGCGTTCTTGATCTGCTGCAGACAATCCCGGTCCGGGTTCGTGATGATGATGCGGTCGAGCATCTCCGGGTGCTCGTGCAGCATGGCCACGATCTGCTGGCCCAGGCGAGCCGAGGTGGCTGTGTCGCCCGAGGTCTTGGTGTCGAGGATGATCTTCTTGCCCGGGTACTTCTGGGCGAGATTGAAGACCTCATCAAGCGTGGGGATGTGCCAGTCGCTCTTGTCGGTGTACGGCCCAGCCACGGGCGTGGTCACCGTGGGGGCGCCGTTCCCGCCCTCGATACGCGGCTGTGCGCGGAGATCGGGCTCCCAGTCCGCCGGAACCGCCGGGATGAAATCGGCGCGTGACCGGATCGCGCCGCCTCCCAGATCGAGAGCAGCGAGGCGCGAGACGGGCGCATTGCAGAGCATCGGCTGCCCGCTGAAACCCCGCACGCCGTCCAGCGCCACGGGCTGCCCCCCCAGGGTGCGATGAGAGGTCTGTGGTGCAAGACGGGCCGCCTGCGTCGACGGCTGCGCCGCGAGGCGTTCGAACGCTTCCCCCGAGGGGCTGGTGCGGGCGTCGTTGCGAACAAAGCCAGCGTAGCGGTCTAGATTCGTGTCGAAGGCCTCCCAGCGGTCTGCCCTGCCATACACATCGGAGGTCGTCGCATCACCCTGCGCCGACTCGACGTCAGCGGCCGTCGCGAACATGCGATCGTAGTGCCCAAGCTTTCCCAGGTAGTACGAAGCGATCTGCGACATCGAGTCTCTCCCTCACATCACGGCGCCGTCGGCGCCCCCTCTTGCACACCGTTTCGCGACCGCAGTCTCCCCGGTCAACGCGAGAGTTGTTACCGTTTTGTTGCCCCGAAGTAAAAAGTTTCGTACGCCAGCACTGACCCCGCCGGGCGCGTGAGCGCGATCACGCGAGCACGAAGCATCGAGAACAGGCGGGGTAGACAGACGTGTTCGATTTCGGGATAATGAACCGTACGGTGCAACAGCGTCGCCAACGACGCAGAGACGCTTCACGTAGTGGCAGGTGGCTTCGAGTGGACAGCATAACGAGTTTCGGCAAGGGCTTCTTGAGCCAGGGGTGGGACACGGTGAAGGGCGTGGGCCAGATGATCGCCCACCCGGTCGACACCGCCGAGGGCCTCTACCACGCCGCCACGCACCCCACCGAGACCTGGCAGGGCATCAAGGCCAGCGTGTCCGACGCAGTGAGCAAGAACCCCGCTGAAGCCTCGGGGCGAGCCGTCTTCGAAGTTGCCGCCCTCTTCACACCGGCCGCGCTCACCAAGGTCTCGACCGCGGCGCGGGCAGCCCGAGCGCTTCGCGCCGCCGAGGTCGCCTCGGAGGCCGGACATGTGGCCCAGGGCGCGCGTCTCGCCGAAACCGCAAGCCAGGGTGCCCGCATCGCTGAAGCCGCCACACAGGGAACCCGTGGCGCCGCAGAGGCGACCGATGCTGCCCGTGCAGCACGCACCGCGACCCATGCGGGCGAGGCCAGCAGCCTGGGAAGAACCACCCTCGACGGCCTCGCGAGGCTCCCTCGCGACGGCGAGACAAAGTTCGGGCACTGGGCCAGCAAGCACGGCCCGAAATCCGCTGAAGATGCCGCGGCCGCCCAGCAGAAGCTGAAAGCGGGCCAGTCGACCACGTGGTTCAAGAGCAACGAGGCCATGTCTGAGACCCTGAAAGCCGCGCCCGAGCAGCTGCGCGGTGTGCTGGCCGCAGATCCGAAGAAGCTGCAGGAGTTCAGTCAGTTCATGAGCACCCCGAAGGAGGGGGCCGCCTTCGGCTTCCGCTTCAAGATGCCAGGAAGCGTCGGCGAGGGCGTTGCCGCCGACGGCGCAAAGCTCGCCAACGACGGCACGATCTACGTGCGCTACCAGTGGGCCAAAGGGGCCGGCGGTGAGGTATCGCCCCAGGTCTTCACGGCCTATCCGGTGGGTCACCCATGACCCTCGAAACCGACGAGCTGGCTTCGCTGCTCGAGCTCTGCTACGGTGACGTCGACCATGACGACGAAGGTCTGGCCGATCTGCGCGTCCAGCTCGACGCCTATCCGGATCGCGCCGAACGCTTTCGAGTGCAGCTGGCCACCCTTGCCCTGAGCGGAGACGAAGACACCTGCCGCGCATTGCTGCAGGCCTCGATGCACCGCTTCGTTCCAGGCGCCCAGGCCATGGCCTGGCTGCGCGACCTGGCCCAGCACCTGGGCTGAGCAGCGCGCCCGAAACCCTGGGGCCTGCGCGACTCAGCCTTCCACCGCCCTCGTGTGGGCGTCGACCAGCAGGGCCTGTCCCGCCACGACAGCGTCGCTCCCCTGTTCGGCCTGCGCCTGCAGACCTTCATCGAGTCCAGAGAGTCGACTGCTGCGCGTGACGCGCAGCAACGTCTCGAGACCCTCGCGCACGCGGGCAAGCCCCTCTGTGTAGGCAGGCCAGTCGAATCGCGGATAGTCTGCGAAGCGATCGATCTCGAGGCGCAGGTACATCTCGAGCTCGTCGTAGAGCGCGTCGGCTGAGGCGCCGTCGAGCCGGCCCTCGCTCACCGCGGCACTGATCTCGACAAGCTGGAGATAGGCCGCCACACGCGGCGACGCCTCGATGCAGGCTGGAGGTGTCTCGTCTTCAGTCATGCGGCAGCTGACCCCCTCGTCTGGTTGCGCCGCGGGCCACGGGCACGGTGGTCAAGTCTTCTCCTGCGTCTCCCGAGGCGACACGAGGGCCTGTAGTCCGCGAAGCACCGATGTGGCGGCGCTGAGATCGGTGGACGCCCGCGCCAGGCCTCGCAAGACCGTGTTCACATCACCGTCGCTCTCGAGCAGTCCCGTGACGTGGGTGAGACGGTCGAGGCTCTTCTTGAGCCCCGACAACGCCTGCGGCGCGACAGCGCGATGCGCTCGTGGAAGACGAGCAAGCCTGTCCTTGATCTTCTCGAGCGCCGTCGCGTACTCCGCCAGGCGAGCACGCTCGCCCTCGGTAAGCGCCAGGCCCCGCGCCCTGCGCAGTGCGAGTGCACGCAGCGCCGTGACGATGGGCGGCTCAGACTCGGCAGCGTCACGACGACGCTCTTCGTCTCGAATACGGCGCAGGGGCTCGATGAGTGCATTGATCTCGAGCGGCGACAGCTGCGAGAGCGCCTGCCTCACCGCGTCATCACGCCGCGTATCGAGCACCCCCCCCACGACCGTCTCATACCACGACAGGGCCGCGCGACGAAGCGCCTCGTCGCTGCCGTCGGTGAGGGTCGCCTCGACAAACGTGCGCATGGCGCCGTGCAACGTGTCACTCGAGAAGAAGCGCAGCAGCGCGGCAACCTCTTCTTGTGCGTGCGCGGGCATCGACCCGCGAGGCTCGCCACCGGGTGGCTGCGCGGAAGGCGCGGTCCCGCCTCCGCGCATCTCGAACCAGACCTTGATCTGCTTGAGCGAGTAGCCTTGCGCCTGCAGCGTGCGGATCTGCATCAAGCGATCAACGATATCGGAGGCGTAGTAGTGCACCCGCGCATCCTCGTCACCCGACGGGCGCTTGAGCGGTCTGGGGATCAACCCCACCACCGCGTAATAGCGAAATGTTCGCTCGGTGAGCTCGAGACCGCGCTGGCCCGCAGCGGCAAGAACCTGCGGCAGGGTGAGGGGTGACTCAGTCAAGCCTCGACCATCTCACTGATGATGTCCTTGCTGACCTGCACGAGATCCTCCACCGCCTCGAGAAGGTCGTTGGCCTCTTGCGCATCGCGCATGGCCAGACTCAGGCGCTCTTCCTCGGCGTCGTCGATGAAGGCCTCGATCTGGGCCAACGCGCTGTCAAAGAGGGTGAGACTCTCGAGCATGAGCTCGCGAATCGCCTCCGCCCCCTCCGGCGCAGGCGCATCGTAGCTCGACGCAACCTCGCCCACGGTGCCCCGCGCCTCGTCGAGCAACCCACGCAGAACGACGGCATCGAAATGCACGTTGCGCATGAGGTTCTCGACCAGGCTCAGAACGAGATCGTACAGGCTGCCTTCTTGCATGCCTCGCGCCTAGGCCTTTCCTTCATCACTGGGGCCAGGGGGAGGTTCGTGAGGCGGTCGCGCCTCCCCTGTGGGATGCGCCGAGCGAGCAGAAGAGGCCCGCCCCAGAAGCCGCAGATGCGATGCCGTCTTGTCGATGAAGCCCTCGAGCGAAGCCCCAGTCTGCGCGGAGGAAGCAGGGAGCGCGTCGGCGGGAGTGCGCCTGCGGCCTCTTCCGCTGGGCGGAGGCGGCGGAAGCGAGAGACGACGTCGGGGGGCCGATATATCAGCCGCAGCAAGATCACGCAGCTCACGCACCACATCGAGAAGCGCATCGAGTGCCTCGATCTCGACGCGCGCCGCATTCATGTCGACACGAGACGCCTGTGGTCTTCGAGAAGAGTGGGGCACGGCTCTGGTGGTTCCTCTCTGCGTGGAGAAGTCGCAGAATCGGCCTCGACGCTCAGCAAGGCCGACCCGCGGCGCGTTCAATTCTATCGTAAGGTGACCCTTCGATCTCGCCCTGGCTGTCTCGGAATCAACCGTATCGACCTTCTCGTGAGTGTCGCTGATGCGATGCGCAGGTCGTCGCAGCCGCCCTCATCGCGCGGCCATGAGCCCCGACTCGTGTGAACAGGGAGGGCCGTCACGACGGCTGGCCGACCTGTCCCAGGTCATTGACGTTCCACTGCCGGACGGTCTCTTCACCGGACGCCAGGCGCGCCTGGCGCGAGACCTGGGTTCCAAGCCGGGTGAGCGTCTCCTCACGGCCGTCTGCATCGCGCTGGTGAACCTGCACCGAACGCGCGTCTGACGGGTTGAAGATCACCCGCTTGCTGCTGCCATCGGAACAGCGGGTGGTGACGGGGGTCACGCCAGTGCTTGGGTCGCTGCCGACCTCCACCGTGTCGCCATTCGGCATCTGATGCAGGCCAGGACCGAGCTTTGCCGCGGTGCGATGCGCCACGGCGTGCGCACGTTTTGCTTCGTTGTAGGCCTGGGCGTAGTCGCGCTTGTTGTCGCACGCCTCGACGCTGTCGGATGGACCCAGGCGGGTGGCGTCATCAACCTGGCGATCTTCAGCCCACGTACCGAAGATGTCTTGCAGACGCTCCCGCAGGTCACCCAGGGCCCCGACACGTGAGGTATCGCACAGCACCATGTTGTGGAAGGCCGTGTGCTCGGCAATCTCCCCCTGGGTGAAGGTGCGTGCCCGCAGCCCGTCGCTGACACGATCTGCCACCGACTCCCGCTCGACCTGGCGCGCAACGCCCGCGGTTCCGAGGTCAGCCGACGAGAGACCTCGATCGAATCGAATGCTGTCCATGAGGGGGCGCCTCTTTCTTGGCACTGGATAATGGCGACACTTGTAAGTGTCAGCATACAGGAAAATCTCGGCGCTGTCTAGAGGGTGCGCGAGAGGAACGAGTGCGGGGCACGGGGGGCGGAGCTGCACGAACGGGGGCGCGCGGTGCCTGTCCACCACGCCACCGTGGGGGACAACGGTGTGGAGCTGCACGAACGGGGGCGCACGGTGCCTGTCCACCACGCCACCGTGGGGGACAACCCCAGGTCCACCACGCCACCGTGGGGGACAGCAGGGTGGAGCCGCACGAACGGGGGCGCACGGTGCCTGTCCACCACGCCACCGTGGGGGACAACCCCAGGTCCACCACGCCACCGTGGGGGACACGTGCAGGTCCACCACGACACCGTGGGGGACAACGGTGTGGAGCTGCACGAACAGGGGCGCGCGGTGCCTGTCCACCACGCCACCGTGGGGGCCAACCCCAGGTCCACCACGCCACCGTGGGGGACACGTGCAGGTCCACCACGACACCGTGGGGGACACCGCGTATCTAACCGGGAGATGGCCGCCAGGGTGACTGCAGGTACCCTCGCGATATGCAGGTCCTGCGGAGCCCGTGAATTGTGACCTGAGAGGCGACCCCGAAACCCTTGCCAATCGGATGTTTCATTCGAGGACGGGGGACGAGGGCGAGGGAGCGGGGCGAAACCGAGGATCCACTCAGGGCGAAGGCCGCTGCGTGCTCTGCGACCCCAGTGAAACACGATGTTCCCGCTGGAGGTGTCACGTGACAAGCAGGGCCGTCACATCAACGCGATGTGACAGCTGGAGGCGTCACGTGACAGCCAGGGCCGTCACATCAACGCGATGTGACAGCTGGAGGCGTCACGTGACAGCCAGGGCCGTCACATTGCCCCACAGCGCTTCTCTGCAACGTCCTAGATGACTGAGGTCACCTTTTTCCGCGCGGAAAATCGCACAACACCATACGACTGCCACACACACCACACCCGATAGCCTGTGCGCCCGTCACGTCGCCACCCTGCACTCCCCCGACTCGTCCTCAAAAAAAACAACACCCTGACAAGAGCTCCGGGGTCGCCACCCAATGAACCACGCACGAACTCCGAAGGACCGCGCTTCCGGCTGGGTCCCTGAAGCCACCTTCGTGCACCCCTTTGCGTGGGTAAACGGCACGCTGAGCACCTCGGTCTGCCACTGCCCACCACGCCACCGTGGGGGACACGAGGCTGAGGCCGGGCCCGAGCTGCGCTGCGGGAGACGCCCGACGGAGGTCCACCACGCCACCGTGGGGGACACGCACGAAACCTGTCGCTCAGGCGCGAGAAGCGCTCAAGCCGCGCGAGAGACTGCGTATCCCGTGACGGGAGGAGAGCACAGTGCGAGCATGTCACGCATCGTCACGAAGCTGGAGGCCTTGCGCATCGACGCCAGCGCTTCAGAGGGCGTGGCGAGCAGAGCTCGGGCCGACGTGGTGACCTCCACCGTGTCGGTCTGCCGATCGATGACATAGCCACTTCGCTGGATTGCGTTCATCGAGGAGACGAGCATCTCTCGCTGCTCGCTCTGGCAGTTGAAGCAGCCGGGTGCGCGATTCTCGCTCTCGCAACCGCAGCGGGTACAGGTGCGCCGGCGCGCTTCCGACAGGTCGAACAGCTGCACCGCCTCGATGGGCTCGAGGCGCGACGTGCGGCCGACCATCTCACCGCGCGCCACCGCCTTCGACTCGAGACGGTCGACCCTCGGCTCATCGTCATCGGCGTCCTGCTCGGCTTTTCGCAGGCGACGGTACAGATCAGCCCGCGGCCCTTCAATGGGAAGGCCTTGCGCCCGCCTGAGCAGCGCGGCCACGCCAGACGCGCCTCGTCCGACTGCCGTCTCCGTGTCGAGCTCACCCCGAACGGGATCGAGTGGCGTGGTCTGGGCTCCCGTCTCGACAGCTCCCCCGGCTGATACAGAGCCCGTGACACGAGACAGAGGGGCTTCACGCGCCAGGCCAGACAACCGCCCATAGGCGCCAGGTCCCCCCAGCGTTCCTGGGAAGACCGGCGAGAAGCCCGCTGACGACCGAGGCCCGGCACCCGGCACCACCGCCGGTCCCCCAGCCGCGTCGGGCGCGAGGGCGTGAGCTGACGCGTGCCGTTCATCGTCTCGATACGCGACAGCCTGCCCCTTCGCAGCCTGATCGAAGATGCGGGCATCGACCTGGGTGAGCGCCGACGAGACCCCGGGAAACGACAGCGCCGCGCGACGCGCATCGATCTGCTGCGGGCCCGGCGCGACCCCTCGATCCCCGCCATCCGCACCATCTGCACCCGCCGCGACGCGTGACGGCCCGGCAAAGATCTCGCGTCGCCGGAGCTCCTGAACAGACATCGCTGCGTCGGACGCGATGACGGCAAAGCGCTGCTCGAGCCCACGAACGCCACCCGGGGTGCGCGTGAGAGCCAGATCGCGGTCGACTGAAGCGGCCGCCAGGTCGGGCCTGCTCTCATCGCCGAGACGCGCCCCCACGAGCTGCAGCGCCTGCGCATCACCCCGCAGCGCCTGCTGCATCACCGGCGCGCGCGCTGCCTCATGGGCCTGGGCCAGCGACGGGTCACGGGCCTCGTCACGCATCAGCGCAACCGCGGCCTCGCGCCCCTCTTGCGTTTGAAGGCCGCCATTCTCGAGCTGCGCATGAGCCTGCGAGAGTGCGGGGTCTTCTCCGATCTGGTGATAGAGCTGCCCCAGCACGGCAGCGCCCTCTGGGGTGGCGGCCGCAGACTGCTCGATCTGCAGATGTGACGCGGCCAGTTCCGGATTCCCAGCGGAGGCGCGATACTCAGCGGCGAGGGCCTGGCGGCCTTCCGAGGTGGTGGATGCGGCGCTCTCCACGCCCAGCAGCGCGGCGGCCGCCCGCGGATCGCGGGCCAGCTCACGATTGCGCTCAGCGAGCGACTGCTGACCCGAAGACGTGGAGGCTGCCTCGGCGTCAACGCGAGCCTGTGCGGTGGAGAGAGCGGTGTCAGACCCCACCTCGTGGAGCCAATCTGCTACCTGGGACCGCCCTTCTGGCGTGGATGCAGCGGCCGCCTGCACCGCCGTTCGCGCGGCCGCCGCCTCCGGATCGCGCGCCGCGCTGTCGAGCACCTGGCGCATGGCATCGCGCCCATCGGAGGTCTGCATGGCGGCAGTCTCGCTGGCAACCATGGCGGACGACAGCCGCGGGCTCGAAGCCGCCTCGTGATTGAGCAGGGCCACCGCACGCGACCCCTCTTGGGTCTCGAGCGCCGCGGCCTGGGTCTGCACCAGAGAGGTGGCCAGATCAGGGTGAGCGGCGGCGGTTTCGTGGAGAGAGGTGAGGGCCGCCCGCCCTTCCTCGGTTTGAGCGGCGACCGCATGCGCGGTCTCGAGTGCAGCCGCGAGGTGCGGGTCGGATGCAACCTGCCCGAGCAACCGCTGCTCCGCCTCGCGCCCCGAAGCCGTCTGCACCGCGGACGCCTCGATGGCGCAGAGGCCTGTCGAGAGCCGTGAATCGCCCTTGACGGCGTTGAGCCAAGCCCTGCCCTCGTCAGAGTGCGCGGCCTCGGCCAACGTATCAAGCTGGAAGCTCGACAGCAGCGGGTCGTGTGCGACCGACTGCAGGCGCTGTGCAACCGCCTCTCGACCGGTCTCGGTCTGCATCGCGACGGTGTCGACCTGGAGCGCCGCCCGACCGACCTGCGGATCGACAGAGGCCGTGCGCATCGCAGCCGCCACGGCCTGCCGACCTGCCGGATCATCCATGGCGGCGGTCTGCAATCGGGTGAACTGCTCGGCGCTCTGCGGGTCGGTCGACACATCGCGCAGAAACGACGCAAGCGCCTCGTTGTTCGCCCCATTCGCAGATGAGGGCACGAACTCACGATAGACAGCGCCCGCAAGCGCCGGATCACCCGCCGCCTGGTGGAACAGGTCGTTGCGCGCCTGACGCCCCTCCGGCGTCGCCGCGGCCGCGGTGGAGACCGATCGCATGGCGGTGGCCGCCGGAACGTTGCGCGCCAGTCCCGCCTGGACGTCGACGATGGTTTGCCGGCCTTGCTCGGTTGTGGCCGCCTGCGCCTGTATGCGAACGAGCCCCGCGGCCTGCTCCGGATCGGTGGCGGCCGAGCGGAGCAGGCTCGTCACCGAAGATGCACCCTGCGTGTCTTGAAGCGCCTGGCTCTCCATCCACGAGAACGCGGTTGACCGCGAAGGGTCGGTGCTGATCGACTCAATGGCCTTGCGGCGCTCGCTGTCGGGCAGACCAGCCAGCCCCTGAAAGACCTCGGTGGGCGTGCCCCCAGGCAGTCCGAGAAGCGCCTGTGCCTGCTGCGCGGTGAGCGGCGGTGAATCGACGCC
>RGZZ01000070.1 GCA_010028905.1 Pseudomonadota bacterium
CGCCCTGGGCGCCCAGGCCACCGCCATCGGCGCCCAGGCCGCAAGCCTGCAGGCAGCCGCACAGGCAGCGGCCGCCGCGGGCCACCTGCAGGAAGCCGCGGCACTCGCCGCCCAGGCGAAAGCCGCTGGTGCCCAGGCGATGAGCATGGGTGCCACCGCCAAGGGCATGGGTGCCAACGCCATGGCGCTCGGTGAGAAGGCCCAGGCGGCGGCGAACATCGCCAAGCCCGCCATGATCGCTTCCGGCGCCATCGCCATCGTCGACGGCGGCATCGACATCGTGAAAGGCCACAACACGGCGGAGACCGCCACCGAGCTCAACCGTCTCGCCCGCGCTGAGATGCAGCGCACCATCGATGCCGGCAAGGACACCGAGGGCGTCTGGGACGACTATGTCAACGTCCACTACCAGCTCCACGACATGAAGCACGATGCCCACTTCCGCGAAGGCGTTGGTGGCGCCAAGGCGGTGTCCGGTGGGCTGATGGTGGCCGCGCCCTTCACCGGACCGGCGGCCCCCATCGTCGGTGGCGTCGGCGCCGTGGGCTACCTGGGGGCGTCCATCGTGGGACACGTCCACCACCCCACGCACACCCAGCCGCTCATCACCCATCCCGCCCAGGCCCAGTCGCTGACGCAGTTCGCCAACGGCGGCGGCAGCGGGAAGTAGCCTCCTCTCCCCCTCCCCGCATCAGGTCTCTCCTGCGACGTCGACAGATGTTACAGGAGAGACTTGTTTTTTCCAGGGTTTTATCAAGTGCGATGCGTACACTCGACAAAGAAGAGTTGCCGTTGCAACCGGGGAGGGTCATCGAGATGAACGTCAGCAGCCTGGGTTCCACCACCGTCACACGCCTGAGCAGCCCCTACACCGCGCAGATCGCCACGCCGAAAGCGTCGACGACGCCCGTTGCCGGTGACGGTGTGACCCTGAGTGGCGCCCGCTCGGCAGCACAGGCGCCCGCCAACGAGACCTCCCGCGGGCGAGGCGGCGCGCTCAAGAGCATGATGGTGGGCCTCGCGCTCGCCTCCTCGATGCTGGGCCTGACGGGTTGCAGCACCGTGATGATGTCCACCCACACCCAGCTCCCGAACGTGCAGACACAGGTCTTTGGCAGCACCGCGAAGAGCGCGTACAACTCGCTCTCCTTCCTCGACAGCGTATCGACAAAGGACGGCGGCGGCATCTACAAGGAAGACGTAAGGCCGGAGCACCGCCTGAGCCCCCTCGACGCGGTCGACCGCATGATGGATGGCGGAACCCTCATCTACAAGCCCGCCACGGAAGGCAAGGCGCACCCCATTCGCTCGTGGGCCGAGCTGAAGGGGCTCGAAGATGTCGTGCGCCAGCAGGTGAGCAAGCCGGCCGAGCGCGCGCCCCAGGTGATTCAGCAGCAACCGCAGCAGCAGTAGCTTCTGGCGCCGCTATGCGCAGCCCTGAAGGCCCGTCCGAGAGAACGCGACGGGCCTTCTTGCATGGCCGGGAACAGCATCGGTGCGGCGGCGCTTCTTCCAATCGTGCGAATCGAAGCCCGATTTTCAGGCTGACACGACAGGGAATGAGCCGACGCGACAGAATTGAGGCGGGTCTGACGCCGTGGGTGACGGACCGATGACTACAACCGTTGGGGGAGAGCGTATGAGAAGCCGGATGAAGACCTTGCTGGCCGGGATGGCGTTGCTGGTGCTCACGCGCTCTGGGGTGGCTGACGCAGCGCCCATGTTCCCCGACGTACCCGACATGTGGGCCGCCGACGCGGTGCGCGCCCTGACGGCAAAAGGCCTCATCGAAGGCTACCCCGACGGCACCTTCAAAGGTGACCGCGCAGCCACCCGCTATGAGGTGGCCATGATGGTGGCGCGGCTGCTCGCGCGAGAGGAGCAGGAGCACACGCTCTTCGCCAGCAAAGCCGACCTCGACGACCTCATGCGCCTGACGCGCACGCTGTCAGACGAGCTCAACGCCCTCGGCGTGCGCGTGAGCGCTCTCGAACCGCAGGTCGCCACCCTCGAGCGGCGCGTCACCGAGCTCGAGCGCATCACCTTCTATGGCAGCCTTCGCACCATCGGCGTCTCACAGACCGTGGCGGGAAGCCTGTTCGCCGGCACGACGGCCAACGCGGCCGTCGACTACTCGAGCGGTCGCCTGCTCTTCAACGGGGTGGGCGCGAGCGGGCGCATGATGTTGGGCACCCGCATCCGCCTGAACCCCGACATGACTGCGGGGCTCGAGGTGGTGGCCTACAGCTCGACCGGAAGCAGCGCCATCGACCAGTACTGGGGCGTGACGCCGCCCTACAACAGCAACCCTTTTCTGGCCCAGACAACCCCTGCCGTGCCAGGACAGCAGCAAGGCGTAGACCATCAGCCATTCACCCGCATGTCCCTCGACCGATTCTGGTTGCAGGACAAGGCCAACGGCTACCAGATGGTGCTGGGCAGCTGGCAGGCCAGGAACGTGGGCGGCCAGGTGCTCGCAGGCATTCGCAACCCGAATGCCAACGCCCCCGACCTGCTCCCCTTCTGGGGCTTTCAGTTCACCCCCCTCGATGATCGCGACCCGTTCCAGTACGAGTTCGGGTACGCCCAGCTGCCCACGGGCAGCCTCTATCAGGGGTCGCTCAGCACCGCCTCCTCGTACTATCGATTCGACCGCGGGTCCATCGGCGTGTCGCTGCTGCGCCTGGCACAGAACTCGCTCAACAACGGCCAGCCGCTCACGGGCGGCCTGCTCCCTCTTCCCCGCGCGAACGGCCAGCAGCTGGTGTGGCGCGACGCCCGCACCGGCGCCTTCACCGCCTTCGTGGGACCGCAGACCCAGAACTCGTGGGGCGCCAATGCCCAGTACGACCTGATAGCGAAGATCCTGTCGATGCGCGCCAGCTACGCCAGCTCGCGCTACAACCCCGACATCACCGGCGCGGTGCTCCAGACGGGAGTCAGCGGATCGATGTACAACGTGGCGCTCAGCGCCAAGGCGGGGCAGTTCACGCCCGAGATCGAGTACCTGCACGTCGACCCGACCTATGACACCATCATGCTCCCCTACGCGGTGAATCCGAACCTCCCTGTGTTCCTGCCCTATGGCAGCTGGTACAGCAGCCACTACCAGCTCCACGACTATCTTGCCTATCCCACCAACCGCGAGGGCTGGCGTGGCAAGCTTCGGTGGGAGAGCGGCCCGACATCAGCCTTCGCGCTGGTCGAATCGCTGACCCAGACGAAGGCCACCACGCTGACGCAGATCACCACACCGGGCAATGTCGAGCCGCTGTTCCCCTTCCTGCTCACGCCGGGAGACGCATCGCGCGGCAGCACGCT
Organism: Pseudomonadota bacterium; assembly: GCA_010028905.1. Lineage (NCBI taxonomy): Bacteria > Pseudomonadati > Pseudomonadota > Pseudomonadota bacterium. The sequence goes on from RGZZ01000070.1 coordinate 3,322, forward strand.
GAGCCGGGCCGTGGGCATCTCGCACACGTTCGACAACCAGCTGAACCTGAGTGCGTCGTGGTATGGCTACGACATGCGTCGCGGCGGCGGAAGCCTCGACACGGTGAAGTTCAACCAGAACTTCTATCGCCTGGCGCTGAGCAAGCCGCTGTCTGAGCGCTTCGACGGCACCCTGAGCTACACGCTCATCGACTTCTCCGGGAAGACCGGGCTGACCACCAGCTCGGTGACCGAGGGCATCCCCGCGCTCACCGTCAGCTGGATGCCCGCGCGGGACACGCGCGTGAACCTCAACGCCCGCCTCTTCAGCAACACCGACCGCGCGTTCGGAGCCAACAGCTGGCACGGCAACCAGCTCACCGTCGACGTCAACATCAACATCTGAGGTCGGGGCATCGCCCCCATTGCTGGCCTGCGTGAACCGCCAGGCGTGGCCTAACCCCGCAGATCGACGACCTTGCGGACCTTGCCCGTGCGCGGAACCCTGGGAATGCCACCAGGGGGAAGCACCTCGACCACGAGCGCCGCGAGCCAGCCCTCACGCACGGCCAGCGCCAGCTCCTCGAACCCCTCGAGCACGGCGCCGGAGAGCCTCTCTGCCAGGGCCACGCAATCGACGGCCTCGTCTCGCGCGAGCTCGGTGCGTATGATGAGCCGATCCTTGACCCCGACGCGCTCGGCCACGATCTGATAGATGTGCGAGACCTCGGGGAAAGTGGCCAGCGCCGGCCCCACACTCTCCGGGTAGATGCTCACCGCACCCACCCGCACCACGTCATCACATCGCCCCAGCAGCTCGAATCGCGCGCCGGGACGCCCGCACGGACACGTGCCCTCGACGCGACGTCCCTGGTCACCGGTGCGATAGCGAATCATGGGCATGAGGCGACGGTTCAGGTTGGTGATCACGATCTCGCCCACGCTGCCCCGCGGCAGAACCTCGTGGGTGTCCGGGTCGATGATCTCGAGGAACTGGTAGTCGTAGAGCAGATGATGCACCGTGCCCTCGCTGTGCGAGCACTGGTAGCCCACGGGCCCGGCATCGACGCTGGCGTAGCCCGCCGACACGACGGCCTCGCAGCCGAGCACCTCGTGCAGGAACGCGCGGGCTTCCGCGCCCACGTGCTCGCCTCCGTACAGCACGGTGCGAATCTTGACGTCGGCACCCCGCGCCTTCACCAGCTCGGCCAACTGGATGATGACCGAAGGAAGCCCCAGGAGGGCTGTTGGCTTGAACAGCTGCAGATACCGCAGGGTGAGCTCGAGATCGGCATTCCCCGCGATGGGGAGGGTGACGCACCCCACCTTCTCGAGCGCCTCGTTGGCCGCCATGAACGATGTCCACAGGCTGCCCGCGAAGAACAGGTTGCCCACCGTGTCGCTGCGCGACAGACCCGCCACCTGGTAGATCTCGGCCAGCAAGGTGGTGACCTCGTTGAACTCATCGTAGGTGTAGTAGGTGAACTTGGGCTCTCCCGTAGACCCTCCGCTGGCGAAGACGTAGGCGTGCTCGAGCGGCCCGGTGAGAAGCCCCTCACCCTGGGGAGGAGTGTTGTGGTAGACATCGTCTCGCTCGAGGAAGGGAACCTCCTCGAATGACGCATAGGCCTCGAACGTTCGCCCCTCGAGTCGTTTCGAGTAGAACGGCGCGTGCTGCCGCGCGTGGGACAGGAGCTCGCGCAGACGCGACCACTTGGTGGGCGCTTTCGAGAACAGTCCTCGTCCGGGATCGGAAGGGGGCGGGGCGATGCGTCGGCCGGCATCGAAGGCGTGGGCGTCGTGGGCTCCGAGCGACTCGCTCTCCAGGCAGACCCAGCGCACCAGGCCCTGCAGCTGAAAGGTGCCATCGTGGGGCGAACCGATCCTGCCCTGCCCCATCTTCCCCAGATCGGTGACGCGGTCGACCCCCACGCGCACCAGGGCGCTGGCGATGTCAAGCGCCTCGCCAGGTGCGGCGAGGAGTCCCGCAGACTGCACCAGGCCCCGATGGGCCTCGACCTGCCCCAGCACCTCGCCGAGATCGCGGAACGGCTTGACGAACAGCACCCGGTTTCCACTTGAGGTCTCGAGACGCCCGTCTTCACGAACGATGATGGTGTAGTCTGACGACGCCTCCGAAGACAGAAGAAGGCTCTCTCCGAACACCTGGCCCATGCGCGCAAGCTCGCGATGGCGCAGGATCTCGACCTTCTCGTCGAACCCGAGCTCGCCGGGAGGCAGCACGCGCGCAACGCGCTCGAAGGCTTTGGCCAGACCCGCCAGCAGCTCGCGGAACTGCCCCCCGCCATCGTTCGACTCCACGAAGACGGTCTGCGGAGACGAGCATGCGCGTTGCTCCCACAGCGCCACGTCGAGCGCCATCGCATCGCAGACGGCCGCGAGATCAGAGCTTGCAAGCGCCGCCGAGGTGAGAACCGAGAACGAGACCTTGGGGCCGTACCCGAGCAGACGAACGCGAAGCGGGAGGTCGGCGCTCCAGGCGCGCACCGCGCTCTCGCCCCCCCACACCGCGATGCCGTCGACCTCGCGCTTCAGGGCCTGCTCGACCTCCGTCTCCCCCCCTCGGAACGAGAGCACCGCGAACGCTTCCGCCACCGCCCCCGTCTCGTCGACCTCGGTGAGCGAGCGCGCGAACAGCAGGGGAAACACGGGATCGACCCGCGAGATCTTGAGGAGGCTCGCATTGCGCGTCACGAGGCCGTGGGCCAGCGAGTCGACCCCGCTGACGAACACGTTCCCCGCCGAGACGTGCAGCACGAGCCCCAGGGCCTGGGCCCGCAGGTAGCCGCCATAGGCCGACACGTAGCGCCAGCCGTCGAGCACATCGCGATGCCCCAGATCGAAGCGGATCTTCTTCTCCATCGACGGACGGCTGAGCACATCGCACAGGGCATCGATGGCCCGCTCCACCATCAGGGGGTGAAAGCCCACAATGCCGGGCATGACCTCGAGCGCCTTGCGACGCCCCTCGTACTGCGGGTCGCGCCAGCGTCGGGCCGCCGCGTCGAGCACGTCGAGCAATCGTGAGAGCGGCAGGCGCTCGAGGCTGCGCTGCTTCTCGCGAGCCAGGGCGCACACGCGCCCGATGTCGCCCGCGTCGAGCGGAGCCTCTGTCGATTCGAACCGACCGAACAGGTAGTGGTCGTGGCTCACTGCGATGCCCCCTCCGGCGTCTCCCCGATGACGTCGAGCGCCGCGATGGCGCACCCCTTGTGACGGGTGATGCCACCACGTCCGAGGATCTCGAGGCGGGGCGCGTTGCGACCGCACCTGCATGCGTGGTGCAGGCGCCCCACGTCAGACGTGAGCAGCGACAGCGCGGGAAACGAGTGCAGGTAGGGCGTGAGCATCTGGAAGAGGCCGACCTGCCCTGGCTCGAGCAGGCGCAGCGTCGCCGGATCGCGCACGGCCACGCGCGAGTAGATGGGCACGTGCATCTCGCCGTGCTCGCACTCGCAGTAGGGCACGCCGTGCTCGACCATGCCATACAGATCGCGCACGTTCGCGGAGGGGATTCCCAGCCACTCGCCCACCTTGCGCCGAAAGTGCTCCTTCGGGATCTCTTGATCGGCCTTGTTCTTCCACCCGCCACCGATGATCACATACGAGCTCTCCCCGAACGAGAAGCGGCGCCCCTCGCGCTCGCAGGCCTCCTCGAGCACCTCCCAGATGAGCGCGGGAAAGCCCAGCATGCGAAACGGTCGTCCGTCGGCCGCGAAGCGCTCGAGCGCCTTCACGCAGCGACGGCGATCGAGCTCGAACGCCTGGGTCTTGCGGTCGAAGATGATGGCGTAGTGCACCGCGGCCACCTTGGTGAGCCCGGTGAGCAGCTTGTCGCTGAACGCGGTGCCCAGGTCTTTGGCCACGCGAGGATCGTAGGTGAACGCCAGGTAGTTGGTGGCGGTGTCGTAGTCGACCATGTCAAAGGCAGCGTAGATGCTGTGCACGATCTTCGTGATGCGCGAGAGGCTCTTGCGGTCGAGATAGATGGCACTCTTCTCCCCCGCTGTGCCGCTCGAAGTGAGAACCAGCTTCACCTGGTTCTCGTCGCCCGTGACGAACTTTCGCTTCTTGAAATTGGTCACGAAGATGTGGGGGATGCGGAAGACATCGTCGTAGGTCTTGATCTGGCCAGGCTGCACCCCCATCATGTCGCACCAGCGGGCATACGGGTGGCACTCGCGGTAGTGGCGTCGGAAGTTGTCGCGCATGGCCGCGAGAAACTGCTCATCGGCCTCCGGCGTGTGATCGAAGGCCTGGGGGTTGGCGATGAGGCGGTCAACAGGTCCCATGGGTGTTCGACATGTCTTCCCACAGCTTGTCTGTGTAGATCTTGTAGTAGGCCTGCAGAAAGGGCTGCACCTCTTTCGACAGGCGAAGGCCCTTGAAGTGCGGAGGCACAAAGGCGCACGAGGCGACGATGTAGTCCTCACGCTGGCCATCGGCGCCCATGGCGGCCGCCGGCCAGTAGGCGCACGGCAGGAAGCCTGCTTCATAGGCCAGCTTCTGCGCAAGGGGGTCGTACGCCGACACCAGCATCTCGAGGTACTTCACGCCGAGCGACTCGGCCACCTCGCCCACCGAGACGAGATCGCGGATGAGGGTGTCGCCGGGCGTCTGCAGCCCGAGCAGCGACGCGTAGCCGTCGACCTCCTGGTAGTAGAGGTAGGCCGCACGCTTCTGATCCTTCGTGTAGAGCTTGACGAGGGGGTAGTGGAAGGGGTAGAAGTCGAAGCGCAACGCCCCTTCATCACGAACCTCATAGTACTCGTGCTCGACGTTTCGCGACGATTCGATGAGAAAAGCGAAGCTGGGCGCAGGTGGACGAACGTCGAGGTCGACGTCTGCATCGCGCGCAGGCTCGAGGCCGAGGCGCTCGCGAACGATGTCGTAGACCCGCGCCGCGGGTGCGATGAGCGCTGGCGTCGTTCGCCGCCGCGCGAGAACCTCCGGCCCGTAGTAGACCTTGAAGCCATGGGTCTCGTAGTGCTTCACCCGGCGCACGTTGGGAAAGATGCCCAGATCGACGAAGCCGATGCTGTGCAGATCGATGTGGAAGGTGGCCGAGACGAAGGTGCGCACAACCGCGTACATGAGGTCGGCGTGCCCGTTGTCGATGACGAAGTCGCGTCCGCGTCGCACCGTGTTGACCATCATCTTCTGACCGCGGTACTCCGGATGGACCACCCCCGCGAAGGTCTTGCTGATGCGATGGCGCGGATCGACGAGAAAGAGAACCGAGCACACGATGCGCTCGCCGTCGCGGTTCACCAGCCAGATGTAGTTGGGGTCGTTCAGACACCACTTCATCTTGTCGCGGTCATTCACCTCAGCGAGGGTGTAGCGACCACCATACGCGGCGTAGTAGACCGCCTTGAGATCGTCCATGTCGGCCTCGCCGGCCTCGCTCATGGTGACCGTGCGCCCATTCGGGAGGGCGTACGTGATGGGCTCGAATCGCGCCCGGACAATCGTCTCGCTCACGAACCCTCACCCGCGCGCGCTTCAAGGGCCTCGCCGAAGGCGCGCAGCGCGCCTTCGTCTCCCGGCGCCATGGGCACGGGCTCGCGTCCGGCGGCCCTCATGGCGGCCCCCACGTCCTTCAGGCCGTTGCCCGTGATCATGAGCGACACGCGCTCGTCACCGCGCAGACGCCCGTCTCTCCCCATGGCCAGCAGCCCGGCCAGCGCAGCGGCCGCGGCGGGCTCGGCAAAGACCCCCGTCTCGCGCGCCATCACAGGCATCGCCGCGAGAATCTCGTCATCGCTGACAAGAACGGTGTCCCCCCCCGACTCTCGCAGGGCGCGCAGAGCGTGCAGGGCCACCCGTGGACGATTCACCGAGATGGAATCGGCCACGGTGGTGGCGTTCTCCACTTCAGCCACCCCCCCGTGGAATGCGTTGTGAATCGCCCTCGAGCCTTCGGCCTGCACAACGATCATGCGCGGCAGGCGATCGATGAAGCCCATGTCGCGCAGATCGGTGAAGCCCTTGTGGATGCCGCTGACGATGCAGCCATCGCCCGTGGGCACGAAGACCATGTCGGGAACGTTGTACCCGAGCTGCTCGGCCAGCTCGAAGGCGGCCGTCTTCTTGCCCTCGATGGTGTAGGGGTTGTAGCCCGTGTTGCGATTGTACCAGCCGAACAGGCGCGTGGCGGTGCGGCTGAGCTCGAAGGCGTCGTCGTAGGTGCCGTCGACCGCCACCACGTGGGCGCCATAGATGAGCAGCTGCGTCAGCTTGGCGGGGGGCGCCGTGCGCGGAACGAAGATGACCGTGGCCACGCCCTCGGCCGCGCACTGCCCCGCCAGTGACGAGGCCGCGTTGCCCGTGGAGGCCACCGTGATCAGACCGATGCCCTGCTCGCGCGCGCGTGCGATGACCACAGCGCTGGCCCGATCCTTGTAGCTGGCCGTCGGGTTGCGACCGTCGTCCTTGACCGTGACCTCGGCGACACCAGCCAGCCGCGAAAGCGATGGCGCGCAGTAGAGCGGCGTGCCCCCGATGTCGAGGCGCGGCATGGAAGGCAGGCCGTCGGCCATCACGCCCGTCACGGGCAGCAGGGGAAGCCAGCGTCGAACGCTGCGGTCAGGATTCGCGGCGATGCGCTCGCGCGTCACCGATCTGCGAGCAGCCGCGGCGTCGAGAACGATGTCGAGCAGACCGTCGTCTTCGCCGCACGTCGGACAGGTATAGGCATGAGCGTCCGGCGGGTACTCACGCTGACAGCAGACACAGCGCATTCCGGATACGAAGGGCATGGAACGTTCTTCGCGGCCCGGCAAGGCGAACCTGCCCATGGGACGCCCCCTCCACAGGCCGGCGGCGACCGATCAGGTCCCGGCGATGAGCGCCTTCAAGCGTGCTTCGAGCTGGTCGAGCGGCACCGTCTCCTGGCGCTTCTCTGCCAGCACCTTGAGCCCCACCACGCCCTGCGCCACCTCGTTCTCGCCCACGATGAGCGCCAGCGGGATGCCACGCCGGTCGGCGAACTGCAGCTGCTTGCCGAGACTGTCGGCCTGGTAGTAGAGCTCAGCGTTGATGCCCGCGCTTCGCAAGCGGCTTGCGAGCTCAAGGCAGCGGGGGGTGAGAGCGGCATCGAAGATGGTGACGAGGACCTCGGCCGTGGCGGTCTGCGGCTTCATCACGCCAAGCTCCTCCATCCCCGAGAAGAGGCGATCGAGCCCCACGCTGATGCCCACCGCGGGGATGTCCTGCTTCGCGAAGAAGCCGATGAGGCCGTCGTAGCGCCCGCCGCTCATGACCGAGCCCAGCGACGGAAGATCCTCGAGGAACGTCTCGAACACCGCCCCCGTGTAGTAGTCGAGGCCACGCGCGATGGTGAGATCGAGGCCGAGGCGTGACATGTCGAGACCGGCGCTGCGCGCATGCGAGAAGATCTGGCGCAGATCGGCGATGCCCTCACGGGCCAGGGGCACCTCTGCGAAGAGCGTGTCGAGTCGGGCGAGCACGTCCTCGATCTCGCCGCTGATGTCGAGGAACCCGAAGACGGTGGCGATCTGCCGGGCGTCGAGCCCGACCTCTTCGGCGAGCAGCGACTCGACGCGCTCACGCCCCTGCGATGGCAACTTGTCGACCGTGCGGAAGACGTCGAGGACCTGGCGCTGCGTGAGGCCATCGCCCAGGAGCGTCGAGAGGCCTTCGAGCAGCTTGCGATGGCTCACGTGGATGCGGAAGCGCTCGACCCCGAGCGCCTTCATCACGTTGTGCCCCACCCAGATGCACTCGAAGTCTGCCAGCAGGCTCTTCGTGCCCACAATGTCGACGTCGCACTGCACGAACTCGCGGTAGCGCCCCTTGCCCGTGTTCTCGCCGCGCCACACCGGGGCCATCTGGTAGCGCTTGAACGGCTTCTGCAGATCGGGATACTGCGCCACGACGCGGGCCAGGGGAACCGTGAGGTCGTAGCGCATGCAGACCTCTCTCCCCCCGTTGTCGGCAAACTTGTAGAGCAGCTTCTCGGCATCGTCGCCATACTTGCCCAGAAGGATCTCGGCATACTCGAGGGTGGGCGTGTCGAGCGGCACGAAGCCGAACGACTCGAACACGCCGCGAATGGTCTGCATGGCGCGCGAGCGCAGAATCATCTGGTCGGGCAGGTAATCGCGAAAGCCCTTGAGCAGGCGAGGCTTGATGCTGGTCATGACGCTCCCGTGTCGTTCGATTGTCGCGCCGCCCTATTTCCCGCTGCGCACGGCGAATCCCCCTTCGGTCTCCGCGAGGCGGTGGCGCGAGAGGAACCCGATGAACGAACGTGAATCACTCCGGACCGAACCTGAGGGGGCCTGCATTGACCCAGTCCGCGCTCACACCCGAACTGCTCGACGCCGTGAACCGCGCCGTCGATGCGCGCCTCGCCGCGATGATGCCAAGGGTGGGCATCGGCTACGACATCCATCGCTTCATCGAGGGGCGGCCGTGCATCCTCGCTGGCGTCGACGTGCCCAGCGACGTGGGCGGGCTCGAGGGCCATTCTGACGCCGATGCCGCGACCCACGCCGTCATCGACGCCCTGCTTGGAGCCGCCGCCCTGGGCGACATCGGGCACTTCTTCCCCGATACCGACCCCCAGTGGAAGGGGGCCGACAGCCTTCATCTGCTGGGTGCGTGCGTCGATCGCCTGGGACGCGACGGATGGCGCACGGTGAACGTCGACGTCACCATCATCGCCGAGCGCCCGAAGATCGCGCCGCACATCGCCGCCATGCGCGAGACGCTGGCGCGGGTGCTGCAGATTCCAGGCGACCGGGTGAGCATCAAGGCCACCACGAACGAGAAGCTGGGCGCGCTGGGCCGGCGCGAAGGGCTTGCGGCGGTCGCCTGCGCCGCCATCATCCGCCAGGGAGGACACGCATGAGCACGCTGCTGGTCAAGAACCTCGCCTGCATTGCCACGATCGACGACAGCTTCACCGTTCTCGATGGCGGCGGCATCTACGTCGAGGGGAACCGCATCGTGGCGCTCGGGCGCAACGTACCGACGACGGCTGACACCGTCATCGACGGCCGCGGCATGATCGCCCTGCCGGGCATGATCAACACCCATCACCATCTGTACCAGACCCTCACCCGCAACGTCCCCGTCGTGCAAGACGCGGGCCTCTTCGACTGGCTGGTGAACCTCTACGAGATCTGGGCTGAGCTCACGCCCGAAGCGGTGCACGTGAGCACCCAGCTGGGCCTGGGGGAGCTGCTGCTCACCGGGTGCACCACCTCCACCGACATGTTCTACGTGTTCCCCAAGGGCACGCCCCCGGATCTGTTCGATCAGCAGGTGTTCGCGGCGCAGGCCCTGGGCGCGCGGTTCATGCCGTGCCGCGGCAGCATGTCGCGCGGTCGCTCTGAGGGCGGCCTGCCGCCGGACACCATTGTTCAAGACGAGCAGACCATCGTGCGCGACTGCGAGCGCGTTGTGAGCGCCTACCACGAACGCGACGATCTTGGCATGATCAAGATCGCGCTGGCGCCGTGCTCGCCTTTCTCGGTGACGCAAGATCTGCTCATCGAGACCGCGCGCATGGCCGAGCGCCTCGACGTGCAGATGCACACCCATCTGGCCGAGACCGCCGACGAGGACGTCTACTGCCAGAAGGTGTACGGTCGCCGACCCTACGCGTTCATGGGCGACATGGAATGGAACGTGTCGCGGGCCTGGTACGCCCACTGCGTGAAGTTCGACCCCGAGGAGGTCGCGAAGGCCGCCGCCTGCGGCGTGGGCGTGGCCCACTGTCCGACCTCGAACTTCCGCCTCGGCTCCGGCATCGCCCCCATCAAGCAGATGGTGCAGGCCGGGGTTAAAGTGGGGTTGGGGGTTGACGGCAGCGCCTCGAACGACTCGTCCGACATGCTGGGCGAGGTGCGCTCGTGCATGTGGGCGCAACGCGCCCTGCACGGCCCCGACGCCATGACCTCGCGGCAGGCGCTGCGCCTGGCCACACGGGGAGGGGCCGCCGTGCTGGGCTACCCGACGCTCGGCAGCCTGCAGGTGGGATGGGGCGCTGACTTCGCGCTCATCGACCTGCAGCGCTTCGGCTACGCGGGTGCCCTGCACGACCCCGTGGCGGCGGTGGCCTTCTCCGGCTACGACCACACCGTCGACTACACCATCGTGAACGGTCGCGTGGTCGTCGCAGAGCGCCGCCTCGTGAACGTCGATCAAGCCGCGCTCGCGCGGCGCGCCAACGAGATCGCCACCGAGATGGTGGCAAAGGCGAGCAGGCGCACGGGCATCGACTTCCTCACCCCGCGCGACAAGACATCGAGCGCCGTGAGCGCAAGCGGGGTGCTGGCCGACGCCGGCGTGCCCGGTGGGCTCGAGGGGGCCTGAGCCGTGAGCCGCGACGCCGTCTCACAGGCTTCCCAGATCGTCAAGAGCATGGCCGCGAAGTCAAAACCGCTGCAGAAGGCCGCGCTGCTTCTGAACGCCCTCGAGCCTGGGCTCACCCTCGAGGTGGCGCGCGAGCTGGGAGAGCGCGAGGTCAAGAACGTGCTTGCCGAGCTCGACCGACTGCCAAAGAGCTCGGTCGAATCGGTGGCCATCATCAACGAGTTCTTCTGCATCCATCGGCTGTGGACCACGGTGGGCGGGCCGCTCACCGACGCAGACCAGATTCTCGAGGCGCTCGAGCGATGGGCGCGCCGCAATCCGAGGCGGCTCGCTCGGCTGCTGAAGGAATCGTGGCTGGCCCCACGAGGCTGAGGCCGGTCTGCTGGCTCAGCTGTCGCGTTGATGGCGAGCCTCGAAGGCCTCGATGGAGAGGCGCTCTTCGTCGGTGAGACGGCGCGCCTTCTTGCGCGCGTAGTCGTACGACACCAGCTCGGTGCGCCCCTCGGCCAGCAGCCGCCCCGTGGCCTCGTCGGTGAGCGCGTACTGCATGGTGAACGAGGCCCCGCCCATGCGCGTCACGCCAAGACGCACACACACCACCTCCCCCAGGAGGGCGGGGCTGCGATACGCGCACTCGGCCTTGCCCACGACGAACTTGAACGCCTCGACCGACGACTGGCCCGTGAGGGCAAACCAGTACTCCTGCCGAGCCACCTCCATGTAGGTGAAGTAGACGGCGTGATTGACATGGCCCATGGCGTCGAGATCACGAAAGCGAACGGGGATGCGGGTGAGGAAGCCGTGCATGGGGGGCGGGGTTCGGCAGACCGAGATTCGCCCCCTGTGTGGTGCGCCCCCATCGAGTCCGACTCGGATCGGGAGGAGCAGAAGGACCGGCCTCGTGATTCGAGAAGCACGAGGCACCCTTCCCCCGGAGGAGAGCACCCATGAAGCTGTATCAACGAATCGGACTCGTCGTGACCATTGCGACGATCACGCTGCAGGTTGCGCTCGCAGCGCGCCTCGGAGTCTACATCGGCGTGAGTGGCGACCACATCATCGTGGCCCACGGGAATGCACTGTACCGCCCGACCAAGAGCGGACTCGAGCGCATCACCGTGATCAAGCGCCCCGACATCACGGCGATGACCGTCGGTCCCGATGGGGTGTTCACCGCCGTGGGGCGTGACCTCTTTGCCTGCGGCCTCGACGGCAGCCAGGCGCGTGTCGTGGGATACGCCAATGCCGAGAAGATCCTCGCCCTCTCAAACCTGGGGGGCACGCTCTGGATCGCCAGCCGCGACACCTTGTTCCGCACCCCGGTGAAAGGAGGCGGCGCGCCAGATCTGGTGACGCGGCTCCCCGCGGGCGTGCGCGCCATCTCGGCCCAGCCTGAAGGCGTGATCGTCGCTTCCGGCCGCACCATCTGGCGCGTGCAGGGCGAGAAGAAGACCCGCATCACCGATGCCGCCAGTGAGGTCGTGGCTGTGGCCGCGGCTGGCCCGCGTATCTGGTATGCGTGCGCCTGCGACGGCGGATTCGAGATCCGCCAGGTCGGCGAGAGCACCCGCTTCCCCGTCACGGGAATGACAACACTCGACCAGCTATGCCTCGACGACAGCGGTCGCACCCTCTACTACAGCGGTTGGGCGGGAAGCGAGCCGCGCTTCGCCTCCCTGACCCTCTAACGTGCTTCGCTCCTCGCACGAGGCACGCCAGAGATCTCTCTGGCGGTAGCCACCCTCACGGTTTCTTCAGCGCCCACCAGGGCGCATGGGTGAGGAAACGAAAAACCGTTGATTTCTGACTGGCCCGCCTTCGAATGGAGGCCGCCGAAGTGCT